>JAPUJA010000321.1 GCA_027296525.1 Pseudomonadota bacterium
AAGGCGTCGGAATAGATGATGTGCGGGATTTTGTAGGCGCCGCTCGCCGGGTCCTTGTCCGTCAGCATTTGGATGGTCTCGCGCGTGTTCATCGACGAGTTCCACGCGATGTTCGTCATGTAGAGAAACAGCGTGTCGATCGGATAGGGATCGCCCTGCCAGGCGTTCCGGATCACGAGATGAAGCAGGCCGTGGAGCGCGAGCGGGGCCTCCCAGGAGAACGCCTTGTCGATGCGCTGGGGCCACCCGTCGCCGTCCACAAGGAGATCCTCGGGGCCTCTGGGAAAGCCGAGCGGCGGCCCGGGCAGCGGCTCACCCGCGCGCACCTCGGCGATCTTGCCCGTGGGCCGGGGCGCGGGCGGCACGGCCTGTGGAAAGGGCGGGCGGTAACGATAGCCGCCGGGGCTGTCGATGCTCCCCAAGAGCATCTGCAAGAGGTGGAGCGCGCGGGCCGTCTGGAAGCCGTTCGAATGGGCGGCGATCCCGCGCATCGCGTGCAAGGCCACCGGCCGGCCCACCATCCGTTCGTGACGCCGGCCCCACACATCGGTCCAGGGGGTTTCGATCACGACCTCTTCCTCGAACGCCGCGCGGGCGAGCTCGGCGGCGATGCGCCGGATCACCGGAGCCGCGATGCCGGTCCTTTCGGCGGCCACGTCCGGCGAACAGGAGGGGTCGAGATAGCGCCGCGCGAGAAGCTCGAAGACGGGGACAGCGATGCGCCCATCGTCGAGCTCGTGCCGGCCGCTCAGCGCCGGCGCGACATCGCCCTCGAGCGCGTTTCGCAAAACCCGCCGCTCGCGATCCCAACAGAGCGGGCCTCCTTCGGCGTCGCGCGCGATGAGGCCGTCGTCCGGCCCGCCCGGATCCTCGATGACGAGCCAGGGGGCGTTGGTGTAGCGCGCGAGATAGCCGGCATCGACCTTGCCGGCTTTGATGAGCTCGTGCACGAGTGCCAGCACGAGGAGGCCGTCGCTCCCCGGCGTCACCCCCAGCCATTCGTCCGCGATCGCCGAATAGCCGGTGCGCACGGGATTGACCGAGACGATCTTGACGCCGCGCTCCTTGAGCTTGCCGAGCCCGATCTTGATCGGATTGCTGCTGTGGTCCTCGGCGACCCCGAAGAGCATGAAGTAGCGGGTGTGATCCCAGTCGGGCTCGCCGAACTCCCAGAACGAGCCGCCGATGCTGTACATCCCGGCGGCCGCCATGTTGACTGAGCAGAACCCGCCATGGGCGGCGTAATTGGGCGTGCCGAACTGGCTCGCCCACCAGCCGGTGAGCGCTTGGCTCTGGTCGCGACCGGTGAAGAAGGCGAGCTTCCGGGGATCGCTTTGGCGGATCGCGCCGAGCCAATCGGTGGCAAGCGCGAGCGCCTCGTGCCACTCGATCTCCTCGAACTCGGCCCGGCCCCGCGGACCGACACGCCTCAAGGGCTTCCGAAGCTTGGCCGGCGAGTTTTGATGCATGATCCCGGCCGCGCCCTTGGCGCAGAGCACGCCGCGATTCACCGGGTGCTCGCGGTTGCCCTCGATATAGCGGACGCGGCCGTCCTTCAGGTGAACCTTGATGCCGCAGCGGCAGGCGCACATGTAGCAGGTCGTGGTCTTGACCTCGTCGGAGACGACGGGGGAAGTGTCGAGCGCTCGTGTGCGTGATGCGGTCATCATCGAAGCGTTCGGAGGGCGAGGGGCCGCCCGGCTATTTCAGCCAAGCGGGCGCGCTGGGGCGGCGGATGGGGCGCCCACCCACTTGCGTGCCGACCGAAGGACGTGCGCTGCTGAGGACGGCGGTGGTCTCTTCGCCCTTGCCCAGCCGGTTGAAGGCGGCAAGGGAGGCTTCGATCTCGTCGCGCTCGATGTCGCGCAGGATGAAGACGATCTTCGAGCGCCGATCGCCGTCGGGCCAGGCGTCGAGATGGATCGGCGGGTGGATGATGTGTTGCACGCCGTGGATCACCACGGGGCCTTCGGATCCCTCGATGCGAAGAAGGCCCTTGACCCGCAACACGTCCTCGCCCCGCGAATGCAGCAGCATGGTGAGCCAGATCGCGAACGCGCCCCAGTCGATCGGCGCATCGAAGGTGAGGCAAAAGGCCTGAATGCGCGCATCGTGCCGGTTGACATCGTGCCGGTTGACATCGTGGTGATGGCCGGCGTTCGCCCGGTAGGCCTCTTCGTTGAGCCAGTCCCTGACCTCCGACGGCTTGCTGCGGGGGTCGTAGGTCCGGCCCGCGAGCAGGTTGTTGGGGCTCAGGTCTCCTGAGGGACCATGGAGGAGCCGGGCGGCGGGGTTCAGCCGCTTGAGCCGTTCGTCGAGCTCGCGCACCGCGTCCGGATCGGCGATGTCGGTCTTGGTCAGCACGATGCGGTCGGCGACGGCCGCCTGCTTCGTGCTCTCGGGCTGGCGGGCGAGGTGAAGCGCGCCGTTCACCGCATCGACCGTGGTCACCACATTGCCGACCTGAAAGCGGCTGCTGACCACGGGCTCGGTCATCAGCGTGTAGAGGATCGGCACCGGATCGGCGAGGCCCGAGGTCTCGATCACGAGCCTTTCGAAGGGCGGGATCTCGCCGCGCTCGCGCCGCGTGTAGAGCTCGCGCGTCGCGGTTCCGAGATCCTCGCGGATCGTGCAACAGATGCAGCCGCTCTGGAGCATGACGGTCCGCTCATCGACCTTTTCGAGCAGGTAATGGTCGAGCCCCACCTCGCCGAACTCGTTGATGAGCACGGCGGTGTCCCCGAGCTCGGGCGAGGCGAGCAGCCGGCTCAAGAGGGTCGTCTTCCCGCTTCCCAGGAAGCCGGTGATGATGTTGATCGGGATCGGCGGGGCGTCCGGTTCCATGGCCCGTTACGCGTTTCCGTCGAGCGTGGCGATCAACTCGGGATCGAGCGGGTTCAAGGGCCGGCCGGCATGTTTTTCGAGCTTCCTCCAGAGCTCCGGCAGATTGTCGATGATCTCGAGCTGGCCGCGCCGATCGCACAGCACATAGGAGCTTCCCCGCCAGTCCTTGAGATAGAAGCCGTAGAAGCGGAGCAGATGGTTGAGCGCGCGCACCCGGCCCAGGCGTTCCTCGCGCCGGCTCCGAAGCCGGTCGACGCCGCCGAACCCGGGACGGCCGGCGGCATCGGACCAATGCCGCACATTCGCCAGCGCGCCGCACAATCCGCACATGTCATATGCCTCCCGGCCACCTCTGGGACGTTTTGCCGGAATTATGGTTTATTGCCCGGCCCAAGTCCACCGGCCGCCTCGCGCGCGCGTCAGCCGCGGTAACGGGTGATCCTGAGAGCGATGATGCTGGCGCAGATCGTCGTCGTCATCAACAGGAAACCAACGATATTGATCTGAGGGTTAGCCCCTTTCCGCAACATTCCCCAGAGGAAGGTGGGCAGTGTGTTGCCGCCGCCGATGGTGAAAAAGGTGATGATGAACTCGTCG
>JAPUJA010000322.1 GCA_027296525.1 Pseudomonadota bacterium
CCCAATGGACGCCGACTGGCGAGCAGGCCTCGTTGGTCAAGCGCGAGGTTCCCGGGCCGGCATGGATGACCACGCGGTGGAGCTGGCGCGCGACCTCCTGGATAGCGAGCCCGGTCGAGGAGGTCGCGGCGCTCGCGATCAGGTCGACCTTCCTGGACTCGTACCACTCGCGAGACTTCACGGAGGCGATGTCGGGCTTGTTCTGATGGTCGGCGGCCAAAATTTCGATCGGCACACCCTCGATCACGCCGGCGAAATCCTCGACCGCGAGTCGTGCGGCGACCACGCTTCCCGGACCGCTGATGTCGGAATAGACGCCTGCCATGTCGGCAAGCACGCCGATACGGATCACCCCGTCCGACATCTGCGCCCCGGCTGCGGCACCCGAGAGGACGAGCAAGAGAGAAGCGAGCGCCAGGCGGATCATCGGCTTGCGGACCGCTCAAATGCCGAGGTAGCGATTGAGCTTTTCGATGTTGGCGTTAAGCGCCTGTTTCGGAATCATCTCGACCACATGGCCGTGCTCGATGATGTAGTGACGGTCCGCGAGCGGCGTGACGAACGGGAAATTCTGTTCGACCAGGACCATGGTAAAGCCCTTCTCCTTGAGTTTCACGATGGTGTCCGCCAGATCGCCGACGATCACCGGCGCGAGCCCCTCGGTCATCTCATCGAGCAGAAGAAGACGAGCCCCCGTATGCAGGATGCGCGCGACCGCGAGCATCTGCTGTTCGCCCCCTGAAAGTCGGCCGCCCGGGCTTTTGCGCCGTTCCGCGAGGTTGGGGAACATGGCGTAGATCTCGTCCCTCGACATGCCGCCGGCGCCGCTGCGGGGCGGGAGGGTGAGATTCTCCTCGACATTGAGGCTCGTAAAGATCCCGCGTTCCTCCGGACAATAGCCGATGCCGAGCCGTGCGATCGCATGGGGTGCGGCATCGATCACCTCGCGACCCCGAAAACGCACGGAGCCCGTTCTTTTTCCCACGATCCCCAGGATCGCCCTCAGGATCGTCGTGCGCCCCGCGCCGTTTCGCCCCATGAGCGTCACCACTTCGCCCTCACGCACGGTCAGATCCACGCCATGCAAGATGTGCGATTCGCCATAGAAGGCGTGCAACCCCTTGACCTCGAGCATGGCCTCGCCGTTTGCGCGGGCGCCCTCAGTCATGATTGCCTCCCATATAGGCCTCGCGCACGTCGGGGTGCTCGGCCATTTCGGCGTAGCTTCCCTCGGCGAGCACGGCACCCCGCTGGAGCACGGTGATCCGGTCGCAGAGGTCGGCCACGACGCTCAAATTATGTTCCACCATGAGCACGGTGCGATCCGCCGCGACCTTGCGGATGAGCGAGGTGACCCGCCCGACGTCGTCGCGCCCCATGCCTTGGGTCGGTTCGTCGAGCAGCATGAGCTTGGGGTCGAGGGCCACGGTGGTGGCGATCTCGAGCGCCCTTTTTCCGCCATAGGGAAGCTCGCCCGCCGGCTCGTCGCGCTGATCCGCCAGACCGACCTTCTCGAGAAGGCCCTCCGCCTCGCCATCGAGCGTTTCCAGGCTCCTTTCGGAACGCCAGAAGTGAAAGCTCGTGCCCAGGCTTCGCTGCAGGGCGACCCGCACGTTTTCGAGCGCCGAGAGATGGGGAAACGTGGCCGATATCTGGAAAGAGCGCGCGATGCCCTTGCGTGCGACGTCGGCGGGCCGGGCGCCGGTGATGTCTTCGCCCTCGAAGATGATGCGCCCCGCCGTGGGTTTCGTGAACTTGCTCAGCAGATTGAAAACCGTGGTCTTGCCCGCGCCGTTGGGACCGATGAGCGCGTGGATCGTGCCGCGCCGGACCTTGAGATCGACCCGGTCGACGGCGACGAAGCCGTGGAACTCTTTCGTTAAGCCCTGGGTTTCGAGAATGTGGTCGTCGGGCATGAACCGGTTCTTTCGGCGTTGCGTCCGCACTAATTTCGAGTCAACCGTCCGCGCCCGGTTCGGAATATTGGAGGCCGGCCCGGCGGATTTGCAAGCACCAAGAGCACAAGCCCGTTGGACCCTCGTCCGGGCCATTCTATGCTCAATCGCTCAAGGAGGTCCCCTATGGCGTTGAGGAGCTTTTGGCTCGAGGAGGTCCTGACCGAGGACCCGGATGTCGCCCCCCCGCTTGAAGGCGAGCACAAGGCCGATGTCTGCATCGTGGGCGGCGGCTACACGGGGCTTTGGACGGCGATCCGGCTCAAAGAGCGTGAGCCCTCGCTCGATGTCGTGATCGTCGAAAGAGACATCTGTGGCGGCGGCGCGAGCGGGCGGAATGGCGGCTACGCGCTCAGCTGGTGGGCCAAGTACCTCTCCCTCGTGAAGGTGTGCGGCGAGGAAGAGGCGTTGAGGCTCTGCCGGGCCTCCGCCGAGGCGGTGGACGAGATCAGCCGGTTCTCCGCCGAAAACGGGATCGACGCCCATTACCGCCGCAATGGCTGGCTCTGGGCCGCGACCTGTGCGCTCCACAAGGGCGCCTGGAACCCGACACTCGAAGCGCTCGAGCGCCGCCAGATTCGCCCGTTTCGCGAGCTCACCCAGGACGAGGCGCAAGCCATGTCGGGGAGCTCGAAGATCGTCGGCGGCGTGTTCGAGGCGGGCGCGGCCACCATTCAGCCCGCCCGTCTCGCCCGGGGCCTGCGCCGGGTCGCGATCGAGCGCGGCGTGCGGGTCTATGAAAACACGCCGATGGTCCGCCTGAGGCGCTCGAGGCCTCCGATCGTCCAAACTCGCAAAGGCGCCGTGAAGGCCGAGTGCGTCGTGCTCGCCATGAACGCCTGGAGCGCGCAGTTCCGCGAAATCTTCCCGGCGATCATCGTGATCTCGGCCGACATGATCATGACCGAGCCGATGCCCGAGCGGCTCGCGGAGATCGGCTGGAGCAACGGCGTGCCGATCATGGACTCGCGCATGCTCCTGCAGGCCTACCGCACGACGCTCGACGGGCGGGTCGGCTTCGGAAAGGGCGGAGTCAATGGCGTGAAGGCTTTCGGCGGGCGGATCGGCGCCCGGTTCGACGGTCAAACCCCCCTCGCCGCGGATCTCGAGCGGGGCCTCAAGGAGATCTACCCGACGCTCTCCGAGGCCCGCATTGTCTCGGGCTGGAACGGGCCGGTGGACCGCTCCAAGAGCGGGCTCCCCATGTTCGGCGGGCTCGGCGGACGGCGCGATATCCTCTACGCCGTGGGTTTCTCCGGAAACGGCGTGGGGCCCTGCGTCCTGGCCGGTCGGATATTGGCCTCGCTGGTGCTGGGCGCGAAGGACGAATGGAGCGGGGCGGGGCTCGTCCGTCCGCCCGAGCGGAGCTTTCCGCCCGAGCCCATCCGCTATATCGGCGCCTCTCTGGTGCGCGCCGCGGCGGCCGCGAAGGACCGGGCCGAGCATCGAGGCCGCACCCCCGGGGCGATCACCCGGCTGCTCGCCGGTTTCGCACCCTCCGGTGTCGCACCCTCCGGTGTCGCACCCGCCGGTGTCGCGCCCACCAAGCGCAAGAAGCCCCATGCGCTCGCCGACTCGAAAGGCTCTAAATAACGATAATTTAAACGATTGCAGGCGGCTGCAAGGCGTTTTTGATCGGATTTACGAGGCCGGATCTCGATCCGGATCGGGCCTCGGATCGACCCCCGGCGCGATCTCCGCGTCGGAAGGCCCGATGGGCAGATCCCGCACCCGAAGCGAGATCTCCGCCAGATGGAGGCCGGACGCGCGAAGCCGCTCGACGGCGCGGATGCGCTCCTCGCTCCCGTCCGGAAAATAGCTGAGCCGGCGCTCCGCCGCCTTTCGCACCGCCGGCTTGGGCAGCACGCCGAGGGTGACGTAAAGCTCGATCATGGCCGAGCGCGCGCCCGTCTTCTGGCTCAATTCCTGCGTCGTCAGCACATGACCTACCCGGTGATTTTCGTGCGATACCCGGCCGCCTCCAGTGCCGATCGAGGCCGCCAAGGAACCTTTTGGCCCAGATAATCATAGGAATCAATCGAGGCGTTTTGAGGGCGCCCACGGCCCTTTTTTTTCGTCCCGGACGATCGGGCGCGCACCTTCCAAGCCGTTGGCGCGGCGTGCGAATTTCGCTCGATTTCGACTTTTGGACGGCCCGGCCGAGGCTGGCTGGGGCTCAGGCGCGCATCAGCGCCGCGGTCGGTCATATCCGGGCGCTGGCGAGGGCGTCCGGGTTGTAGCCGCCCTCAAGCACTGAGACCACGCGGCCGGCGGGTGACGATGGCCGGGCAGGGGCTTGACGGCTTGCCGGGCGAGCCTCTTCTCTGTTGAATGCACGCACCCACGCGCCGCGCGGCGCGGAGATCACCAAACCAAATGAGGACCGGGAGATGCTCAGAAGTCATTGGCTCCAGGAGGTTCTGGCCGAGGAGGGGGAGGCCGCGCCCAGGCTCGAGGGCGAGCACAAGGCCGATGTCTGCATCGTGGGCGGCGGCTATACCGGCCTTTGGACGGCGATCCGGCTGAAAGAGCGTGATCCCTCTCTCGAGGTGGTGATCCTGGAGAAGGACATCTGCGGCGGCGGCGCGAGCGGGCGGAATGGCGGCTTCGTGCTCAGCTGGTGGGCCAAATATCTCTCGATGAAGAAGATCTGTGGCGCCGAGGAGGCCATCCGGCTTTGCAAGGCCTCGGCCGATGCCGTCGACGAGATCGGGCGGTTTTGCCGGGAGAACGGGATCGACGCGCACTACCGGCATGACGGCTGGCTCTGGGCGGCGACCTGTCCGGCCCATTTCGGCTGCTGGGATTCCACGATCGAGGATCTCGAGAAGCACCAAATGCACCCCTTCCGTGTCCTATCGGAGGACGAAACCGCCCGTATGGCGGGCACCCCAAGCCATCTGCGCGGGGTCTTCGAGGAGACGGCCGCCACGGTCCAACCCGCCCGGCTCGCGCGGGGCTTGCGCCGGGTTGCCGCGAGCAAGGGGGTCAAGATCTTCGAGAACACGCCGATGACCCGGCTCACGCGCTCCACCCCTCCCGTGGTGAAGTGCCCAGGAGGCCGAGTGAGGGCCGCATGTGTCGTGCTCGCGATCAATGCCTGGAGCGCGAAATTTCCGGAGATGCGCCGGGCTTTCGCCGTGATTTCGAGCGACATGATCGTCACGGAACCGATCCCGGATCGCCTTGAGAGAATCGGCTGGAACAATGGCATGGCGATCTCGGATTCGCAGATGCTCGTGCAGTACTACCGCACGACGCTGGACGGCCGGATCGCCTTCGGAAAGGGCGGAGTCAATGGCGTGAAGGCGTTCGGCGGGAACGTCGGCAACCGCTTCGAAGGGCAATCGCCACTCGCCGGCGATGTCGCGGCGGGTTTCAAAGAGCTCTACCCCGCGCTCGCCGATGTCGGCGTCGCGACCAGCTGGATCGGGCCCGTGGACCGCTCCAAGAGCGGGCTTCCCATGTTCGGCCCGCTCCGGGGGCGGCCGGATATCCTCTACGCCGTGGGCTTTTCCGGCAACGGCGTGGGCCCCTGTTTGGTCGCGGGAAAGATCCTCGCCTCGCTCACCCTCGGCGCACGGGACGAATGGGGGGCTTCGGGCCTCGTGCGTCCACTCGAGCGGGGCTTCCCGCCCGAACCGATTCGCTATTTCGGGACCTCTCTCGTACGCGCCGCGGCCATCGCCAAGGATCGCGCCGAGCGGGAAGGGCGTCAGCCCGGCCTTATCACCCGGTTCATGGCGGGCTTCGCGCCCTCCGGGCTCTCGCCCACGAAGGGGAAGACGGCCGAGGCGCTGGGCGGGCTTGAGAACGCTGGACCGCGTCCGCCATGAGAATTATCGTCGTGGGCGTTCGCGATCCGCGCGGGCCCTGCGCCCGGAGGTGTACCGATGCCGATCCACCCCGAGATCGAAAAACTCCATGACGAGATGACGGCGTGGCGTCATGACATCCACGCCCGCCCCGAGACGGCCTTCGAGGAGGTCGAGACCGCCGCCTTCGTCGCCGAGCGGCTCAACGGCTTCGGGCTCGATGAAGTCCATACGGAGATCGCCAAGACGGGCGTGGTCGGGGTGATCCACGGCACGGAAAGCGCGCCGGGCGAGGGCCGGGCTGTCGGGCTTCGGGCGGACATGGACGCGCTCCATATCGAGGAGCTCAACGATCTTCCCTACCGTTCGCAGAACCCCGGCAAGATGCATGCCTGCGGGCATGACGGCCACACCACCATGCTGCTCGGCGCCGCAAAGCACTTGGCGCGCACGCGCAACTTCGCCGGCACCGTCTATGTGATCTTTCAACCGGCCGAGGAAAACGAAGGCGGCGGGCGCGTGATGGTCGAGGAAGGGCTCTTCGAACGCTTCCCCATGCGCTCCGTCTTCGGCATGCATAATTGGCCGGGCCTGGAGCTCGGGCGAATGGCGGTGCGCGAAGGACCGATGCTCGCGGCGTTCGATCTCTTTGAGATCATCGTCTCGGGCCAAGGCGCGCACGCGGCGATGCCGCATCTGGGGACCGACCCCATCGTGACCGGGGCCCAACTCGTCCAGGCGTTGCAGACGATCGTCTCGCGCGCCACCGATCCCCTCGATTCGGCGGTGGTCTCGGTCACGCAGTTCCACGGCGGCGATACCTGGAACGTCATCCCGGAGCGGGCGAGCTTACGCGGAACCTGCCGCTCTTTCCGGCCCGAGGTCCAGGATCTGATCGAAGAACGCCTCCGTCTGATCGCCGATGCCGTCTCAAAGGCCGCGGGCGCAAGCGCCGAGGTCCGCTATGAACGGCGCTATCCGGCCACGATCAACAGCGCGCCCGAGACCGCCGAGGCCGCCGGGGCAGCCAGCGAGGTCGTGGGCGAGGCGAACCTCGAGCGCGACCCCAGCCCGACCATGGGTTCAGAGGATTTCGCCTTCATGCTCGAAGCGAAGGCCGGATGCTATATTCTCCTCGGCAATGGTCCCGGCACGGGCGGCTGCATGCTGCACAACCCCCGTTACGACTTCAACGACGCGGCCCTCGTCATCGGCGCGAGCTATTGGGTTCGCCTCGCCGAAAGGCTGCTGCCCGAGGACGCCGGGACAAGCGCTTGACGTCGTGGAGCCCTTTCCCGAGCGGGGGCGACGATATAGGTTCTAGCCCGGATTAAACGAAAAGGGATTCGAGATGCACAAAAACGTGGCGGAAACGCTTTTGGGGGCCGCGGTGATCGCGGCCGCGGCCGGCTTCGGCGTGTTTGCCTACACCCGAAGCAACATTGAAACCATCAGTGGTTATGTGGTTGAGGCGAACTTCACCCGCGTCGACGGGCTCGTCTTAGGAAGTGATGTGAAGATCGGAGGAATCAAGATCGGTTCCGTCATTACCCAAGAACTCAATCCCACAACCTATCAGGCCGTTGTCCGCATGAGCATCGACCCCAAATACGCGCTGCCGGTCGATTCCTCGGCCGCCGTCATCAGCGATGGCTTACTTGGCGGCAAGTACCTGTCGGTCGAGCCGGGCGGTGCCGAGGAGATGATTGAGCCGAATGGCCGTATCCAATACACCCAGAGCTCGGTCAACATCGAGGAATTGCTCGGCCGCTTCATGTTCAGCACGAAGGAGCCGTAAGCGCGGGTGCCGCGCGCGCCGCGTTCCGAAGCAAGGGGTTCCGCGCCGGCCCAGGAGTAAATTCGAGGCATGAAATCATCATCGGCCAACGCCTTCTCGCAGATCCGCTGGCTTCAGCCGGACGGTAAACCGCTCTCATGCCTCGAGAAGCTAAAAGTTTTGAACGAGAACCTCGAAGAGATACAGGAAATGTGTCAGGAGGCGCTGGAAGACGCCGTGCTCATCGGTTGCGACCAGGCCCAGGTTCGGGAGGTTCTCGAAAGCGTCGTGAAAAATCTAAAAACGCCTTTCAAGGAATGAGCGCCGCACGCGCAGTTCTCCTCGCGCTTCTGTTCGTCATGCTCTCGGTTGTGGCGTCCGTCGCCCAGGCGGGGCATGTGGTCGCGCGGCTTCAGGCGCTCGACAAGGTGACGGCCCGCATTTCGGAGATCGAGACGCCTCTGGACGTGCTCGTCCGATTCGGCGGGCTTGGGATCATCGTCCGCAGCTGTCATAAGACGCCCCCCGAAGAGCCTCCGGAGAGCACGGCGTTCATCGAAATCTGGGAGATCAAACCGGGCGAACAGGCGGCCCAAATCTATGGCGGCTGGATGTTCGCCTCGAGCCCAGGGCTTTCCGCCCTCGAGCACCCGGTTTACGACGTCTGGGTGCTCGAGTGCGTTCCGCACGCTCCGGCGGCCTCGCCCGACGAATAAAAATTCGCCGTCGTCTCGAGAGCCTCGCGCAGCAGAGCGCGATAGTCCGCCCGCGGGAGTTCCACGGCGCCGAACTGACGCAGGTGGGATGTCATGAACTGGACGTCTAAGAGACGATATCCCCCGGCGCACAGGCGCTTGTGAAGATGGACGAGTGCCACCTTGCTCGCGTCACGCTCACGGCTGAACATGCTTTCACCAAAGAACGCACCGCCCAGCGCGAGCCCGTAAAGACCGCCGACCAGACGCTCCTCCCTCCAGCACTCGACACTGTGGACGTGTCCCGCCTCATGCAGCGCGGTATAGAGTTTGACGATCTGGGCGTTGATCCAGGTTTCTTGGCGTTGCTCACCGAGCACCGCGCAAGCCCGGATGACCGCCGGAAAATTCGTGTCGATTCGGACCTCGAAGCGGTCGGCGCGCACGGTGCGCTTCAACCGGCGCGACACGTGGAAGCGATCCAAAGGAAAGACCGTGCGCCAATCCGGATCGATCCAGTAGAGCTTGGGGTCCCAGCGGCTTTCAGCCATCGGGAATACGCCGCTTGCATAGGCGCGCAGGATTAACTCAGGCGTCAGCGACCGAACGGCTTGCTTGACTTTTATCGCCCCCTGCAACGAATCGCTCCAACCAGCGGGTGTCGTAAACGCCATTCACGAAATCCGGATTCGCGATGAGACGCAAATGCAACGGGATTGAGGTTTCAACCCCCGTAATCACATATTCTTCGAGCGCGCGGCGAAGCCGCATCAGGCACTCGTTCCGGCTTGCGCCATGCACGATCACCTTCGCAATCATGCTATCATAATAAGGTGGGATCGTATAACCGGCATAGAGCGCCGAATCGACGCGCACCCCAAGCCCTCCCGGCGCGTGATAGCCCTCGATCCGACCCGGCGATGGCACGAAGGTTTCCGGGTTCTCGGCGTTGATGCGGCATTCGATCGCGTGCCCCGAAAAGGCGATGTCTCCCTGCGCGTAGCCGAGCGGAGTCCCGGAGGCGATACGGATCTGCTCGCGCACGAGGTCGATCCCGGTCACCATTTCGGTCACGGGATGCTCGACCTGAAGCCGCGTGTTCATTTCGATGAAATAGAACGCGCTGCCGGTATAAAGATATTCCACCGTGCCGACGCCCCGATACCCCAAGGCGCGGATTGCCTGAGCCGACTGTTCCCCGATCTCGACCCGCTCGTCGTCGTTGAGCGCTGGTGACGGCGACTCCTCGAGAACCTTTTGATGGCGCCGTTGGAGCGAGCAGTCCCGCTCGCCCAGATGAATCACATTGCCGATCCCATCGGCCAGGATCTGCACCTCGATGTGACGAACCCCGTCGAAGTATTTCTCGATATAGAGGATGTCGCTGGCAAAGCTCGCCTGAGCCTCGGCCCGCGCGCCCGCCAGCGCCTGAGGAAGCTGGTCCGAATCATGGACGATCTTCATGCCCCGCCCACCGCCTCCGGCCGCGGCCTTGACGAGCACCGGATAACCGATCTCGGATGCGATCCGGGCCGCTTCCGCATCGCTCCGCACGGGCGCGTCGCCGCCGGGCACGACGGGCAACCCGGCGCGCTTCATCGTCGCCTTCGCCTCGATCTTATCGCCCATGAGCCGGATGTGTCTCACGCTCGGCCCGATGAAGGTGAAACCATGCTCCTCGACGATCAAGGCGAAATTCGCATTCTCCGAAAGAAAGCCGTAACCGGGATGCACGGCGTCGGCGTTGGTGATTTCCGCCGCCGCGATGATCGCCGGAATGTTCAAATAGCTTTCGCCCGGCGGCGGCGGCCCGAGACACACGCTCTCATCCGCGAGGCGCACATGCATGGCCTCCGAATCCGCCGTCGAGTGCACGGCCACCGTATGGATCCCGAGCTCGCGGCAGGCCCGGTGAATCCTCAGGGCGATCTCGCCCCGGTTGGCGATGAGAACCTTGTCGAACATCCCCCGGCTTATTGAAGAAGGAGCAAAACTTCCCCGTATTCGACGGGCGCTCCGTTTTCCACAAAAATCTGGGTGACCGTCCCGGTCCGCGGCGCGCGAATCGGATTCATGGTCTTCATCGCCTCGACGATGAAGAGCGTCTGCCCCTCGCTCACCTGATCGCCGACCCCGACGAAAGCCGGCGCCTCGGGCTCAGGCCCGAGATAGACGGTTCCCACCATCGGCGAGGTAACGGCCCCCGGATGCGCGCCATCGACCGGCGGCGCCTCCTTCGGCGCCGGGCGCGGCGTGACGTCTTCTTCGTCGATCCCGATCTCGGAAATGGGCATGCGCGAACGCGCCGGCGATACGGCCGCCGCGACCGCGGCGGGCTGGCGTGCAACCCGTATGTGCCGGTCGCCATCGGCAACTTCGATTTCGGTGAGCCC
>JAPUJA010000323.1 GCA_027296525.1 Pseudomonadota bacterium
CGCCGAACCACCAGCCGGCGAGGAACGCGCGTCCCCCATTGCGGCTGCCCGCGATCTGCCAGACGAGTCCAGCGAAGGCGACGGCCAGGAGGGGCAGCGCATGAACGGGCGGAAGCGCCGCGGCGGCGAGCACGCCGAGGCCGAAGGCGAGCAGGCTGCGGCGCCAACCCGTGAGCGCCGCGACCCGGCCCGCGAACCCGATGAACTCCGTTTTTGCCAGGCTCACGCCTAGCCGGCCTGGACCCGTCGCGCCGCCCGGCGCACCCGAAGCCGCTTGATGCGGCGTGGGTCGGCCTCGAGCACCTCAAACTCCGTGCCGTTCGGGTGAACGATCAACTCGCCGCGCGTCGGCACCCGCCCGGCCAGGGTAAAGACGAGACCGCCCAAGGTCTCGATGTCGTCCTCGCGTTTCTCGAGCGCGAGAGAGAGCGACATCCGCTCCTCGAGCGCGTCGATGGCGGTGCGGGCGTCGGCGATGTAGCTGCCATCCGACACCTCGAACAAGCTGGGCGGGGGCGCCGCCTCATGCTCGTCCTCGATCTCGCCGACGATCTCTTCCACCAGATCCTCGATCGTGACGAGCCCGTCCGTGCCGCCAAACTCATCGACGACCACCGCCATATGGACGCGTGTGTCGCGCATCTTCGTCAACAGGTCGATCACGCGCATCGAGTGGGGGACGAACAGGACGGGACGAACCAAGGCCGTCAGCTTGAACTCGCCGCCCGTCGTCATCTGCCCCACGACGTCGCGGATATGCACGAGCCCGACAACGTCGTCGAGATTCTCGCGGAAGACCGGCATGCGCGAGTGGCCCTTCGACTTGACCTCGGCGAGGACGTCATCGAGGGACGCCTGGGCCTCGACCGCGACGATGTCGGAACGCGGCCGCATGACGTCTTCGACGCTGAGCTCGCCGAAGTCGATAAGGTTGCTAAGAAGGGTTCGCTCGCTGGGATCGATCGACGCCGACGCCTCGTCGCCTTCCTCGATCAGTTCTTCGATGACTTCGCGCCAGGACTCGCCATTGCGCCCACGCCCGACGCTCCTCAGCCAGTTTCGAATCACGTGAAAGAAGGATGTGCCGGACTTCGCGTCCGACGAGCGTCTAGATGGAGGGTGGTCGCTCATCGCGCCTCAAGCCGCGGAAACAGCGCGCGCCGCGTGATGATGGGGATGCGCCACGCCGAGCCGGTTCAACGCGTTGGCTTCCAACGCGTCCATGCGGCGCGCCTCGGCCTCGTCCCCGTGATCATGGCCGAGCAGATGAAGCACGCCGTGAACGACGAGATGGACCGTGTGAGCCGCCAAGGGGACACCGCCCCGCTCGGCCTCCGTCTTCGCGGTCCCAAGGGCGAGCGCGACATCGCCCACGAGAATCGGCTGATCGCCTTCATCCGAGGCCAGCAGTCGGTCTGGATCGTCGGAGGCCGGAAAGGCCAGGACATTCGTCGGCCGGTCCGTCTCGCGGTAGGCGCGGTTCAGCCGGCGGAGTTCATCGTCGTCGCTGAGCCGCACGCAAAGCTCGACGCGGCGTGCGATCCCGCTCGCCGCGAGCGCCGCCCGGGCCGCTCGCCGGCAGATCCGGCCCGCCTCGGGAAGCTCGCCCCGCCAAGCCGGTTCGGCAATCACGATATCGATGACCGAAGCCTTCATATCGTTGGCATCGCTAAACGATTCGATTGCGCCACAGAATGGTTAACAAATTGCGGAAGACGGCCCGCTCCCGCACCGGGGGCACTCGCGCGCGTCGGCTCGTGCGACTTCATGAGCCCGCGCCCGGAGCCTTAGAGCCGGCGCGTTTCGCGCCTTGCCGCTCGAAGCTGTCATAGGCCCTCACGATTCGGGTGACCAGCGGATTGCGCACGACATCGGCATCGGAAAAGCGGATGAGCTTCATGCCCTCCATCTCGCCGAGCACACCAATCGCCTCTTTCAGGCCGCAGCTCGTGCCGGGCAGCAGGTCGACCTGGGAAAGGTCGCCCGTGACGACCATTCGCGAATTCTCGCCGAGGCGGGTGAGAAACATCTTTATTTGAACCGGAGTCGTGTTCTGCGCTTCGTCGAGGATCACGAAGGCGTTCGAGAGCGTTCGCCCCCTCATGAAGGCAAGCGGCGCAATTTCGATCTCGCCGATCTCGAGCTTCTTGGTGATCCTCTCCGCGGGCATCATGTCGTGAAGCGCATCGTAGAGCGGGCGCAAATAGGGATCGATCTTCTCCTTGACGTCGCCCGGCAGAAATCCCAACCGCTCGCCGGCCTCGACGGCAGGCCGGGAGAGGATGATGCGGTCCACTTTTCCGGCGTTCAACATCGAGGCCGCCATCGCCACGGCGAGATAGGTCTTGCCCGTCCCGGCAGGCCCGGTGCTGATCACGAATTCGAACTCGCCGAGCGCGCGGATGTAGGCGGCCTGGACCGCCGAACGCGGCCTGATATGATGACGCTCCGTACGGATGATCAGGTCCGGAATGAGCCGATCGCCCGCCCGCCGAGCCGTGGCATCCGCCGACAAGGCCAGACGGATCACCCCTTCGACGTCGCCCGGACGGAACGTGGCGCCCTGGCGCAGCTGCTCGTAAAGATTGCTCAACACCGCCTCGGCCGTCACGACCGAATCGGCGGGACCCGAGATGACGAGGATGTTGCCCCGCGGATTCACGATCACGCCGATCTCCTGCTCGATACGCGCGAGATGCCGGTCATGTTCGCCGAACAGCTGTGGCAAGAGCGCGTTGTCGTCGAAGCGCATCACGAGCGGCTCTTCCGCTGGGTTCAAAAGCTCGCTCAAGCGCCGCCACCCACCGCCGAGGCCGCGACCGGGAGAATCTCGCCCGTCACGCTGTTGGGGCCGGCCTGGCTCACGCGCACCCGGGCGAGACGGCCGAGCAGGCCCTTGGGCGCGCGCGCATGGACGGCCTGCATCGCGGGGCTGCGCCCGACGAGTTGCCCGTCGACGCGGCCCTTTCTCTCGAACAGCACGTCCATCTCGCGCCCCACCGAGGCCCGGTTGAAGGCGAGTTGATCGGCGTTCAGACGTTCCTGCAGACGCGCCAGACGCTCCGACTTGACGGGCTCGGGCACCTGGTCGTCGCGCTCGGCCGCGGGCGTGCCGGGGCGTGGGCTGTATTTAAAGGAATAGGCCTGAGCGAACCCGACCTCGCGCGCGAGCTCCAGGGTGGCGCGAAAATCCGCTTCCGTTTCGCCCGGAAAGCCGACGATGAAATCAGAAGACAAGGCGATGCCGAGGCGCGCCTTCCTCAAACATGCGACGAGCCTAAGATAGTCGGACGCCTTGTGGCCACGGTTCATGGCCTTGAGCACGCGATCAGAACCCGACTGCACGGGCAGATGGAGATGGGGCATGAGCTTCGCCAGATCGCGATGGGCGGCGATCAGATCCTCGGTCATGTCACGGGGATGCGAGGTCGTGTAGCGCAGGCGCTCGAGCCCGTCGATCTCCGACAGCCGCGCGATGAGGTCCGCGAGCGAGGCGACGGGCCGTTTCGCGCCCGCCGGATTTCGGCCGTGATAGGCGTTGACGTTCTGGCCCAGGAGGGTGATCTCCCGTGCGCCCCCGGCCACGAGGCGCTGGGCCTCGGCGATGAGGTCGGCGAGGGGGCGCGACATCTCGGCACCGCGTGTATAGGGAACCACGCAGAAGGTGCAGGACCGATCGCAGCCCTCCTGAACGGTCAGGTAAGCGCTCACCGATTGTGCCGGGCGGGCCTTGGGCAAGCGGTCGAACTTCTCCTCGACCGGGAAATCGGTGTCCACGACACCGCCCGCGCGCGTGACGCGCGCGATGAGATCGGGCAGGCGGTGGTAGGTCTGCGGCCCCACGACGATGTCGACATGAGGAGCGCGCGCGAGGATCTCGGGCCCTTCGGCTTGGGCGACGCAACCCGCGACGGCGATGATCATGTCCGAGCCCTCGCGTCGCTTCCGGCTCTTATGCGCGCGCAAGAGGCCAAGCTCGGAGAAGACCTTTTCGGACGCCTTTTCGCGGATATGGCAGGTGTTGAGGATCACCATGTCGGCGTCCTCAGGCCCCTCGACCCGCCGGTAGCCGAGCGGCGCCAAGACGTCCGCCATGCGACCGGAGTCGTAGACGTTCATCTGGCAGCCATAGGTTTTGATGAACAGCTTCTTAAGCAATCGTCACACGATGCCCCAGGCCCAAGGGCCCGTCTCAATGGAAATGCGGATGGTGCGGTTTCTCCAGATGGCGCGATTTTTCATTGAAATCACGAGTTTAGTCTAACACCGGGCGAACCGGAGTCAAGTTGCGGCCGCCCGCCGGCGCCAAGCGCGCAGTCGTTTCAAGAGCTTCCGCTTCTCCGCGGGTTCGCGCCAGAGGTGGCCGCTGATCGCCTCCGAGACGCCCTCGGCGATCACGCGCTGGCAATGGGCGGCGAGTTTCTTGCGCGAGGCGAACCGCTCGATGGTGACCGGCTCGTGGAACTGGACGGAAACCGTGACGCGACCGAGCCCCATCAGGGTCCAAAGATGGCCGGTGAGTTCCATGTCGCCGTACCAGGCGAAATAGGGCCGGTAACGCCGCCCCATCGGCATGTGGTCGAGCTTGGTGTAGGCGACGGAGATCGGCTGAACGGTCAGCGGACGTCCGTGAATCGGGGCTTCCGCGAGGGCAAAATACGTGCTCTTGAACGGCAAAACCCGGTTGCCGTCGCCGCTCGTCCCCTCGGGGAAGAGGATGAGGTTATCGCCGTCTTCCAGGCGCCCGACCATTCTGTCCTTCTCGTGCGCGGTCCGGCTCACGCGCCGGTCGACGAATACCGTGCGCTGCAGCTTCGCAAGGAAACCGAACAACGGCCAAGCCGCGACGTCGGCCTTGGCGATGAAGGAGCCCTTGATCAGCGTGCCGAGAACGCTGATGTCGATATAGGAGGTGTGGTTCGAGACGAACAATATCGGCTTGGATCGCGCGATCTTCCCGCTCACCTCGATGTCGATTCCAAAGATCCGGCACACACCGCGGTGCCAGACCATTGGAAACCGCTCCCGGGCGGCGAGGCCAAACGTCACGGCAGCCAATTGCAAAGGCATCATGGCGAGGGTGAACCCGATGAAACGAATGAATGTAATGAGCGAAATCACGGGCCGGTATCAGGTCAGGCGCGCGCGATATTTGGCGGTCACCCAGTCCATCTTGACCACGATAGATACATCGGTGGTCGAGAACTGATAATCCACGACGGCCCCGTCGCCGACGAATCCACCGAGGCGCAGATAGCCTTTGATCAAGGGCGGCAACATCGCGAGCGCGGCGCGTATCTCGATCGCATCGGCGGGCAGACGGTTCATCTCGACACAGCGTTCGGAAAGTGCGCGCGGTCTGATCTCCAGCGGCGCGAGATGCTTGTGATAAAGGTAGGAAAGCGGGAGCGCGAGCTTGTCCGGGTCCGTGCCGGGAAGGCTCGCGCAGCCGAACATGAGCGTAATATCGTAGTGAAGCGCGTAGGCCGCGTTGCCGCGCCATAACAGTTGCATCGTCGCTCGATTGCGGTAGCGTGCGTCGACGCAGGAGCGCCCGAGCTCCAATATCTCACCGGGGTGAGCGACGATCTTCGCGATGTCGTACTCGTCGGTGGAGTAGAACCCTCCTTCGCGGTCGGCCACCGACCGGCGCAACAGCCGGTAGGTTCCGACGACGGCGTTGCCATCGCGCGCGTGATCGAGGACGAGCAGATGATCGCAAATCGCGTCGAACGCGTCGAAGTCGCGCTTGCGCGCCCGCATCTCGGGCGTCGGCACGGCCGCCATTTCCTCATAAAAAATGCGATAGCGCAGGGCCTGTGCGGCATCGATCTCTTCGGGCGTACGCGCGAGCCGGGCCTCCAAGCTGCCGACCCGAATGTCGCTCAAGGGCTCCGAAGCGTTTAACGCCTCGACCATGGTGTCAGGAACTCGGCTCACGCCGCGGGCCGCCTGCCGGCCTGCCGGATTTCGTTTCAAAGGGTCTTGGGTTCAAAGGGCCTTGGGCTCCTCATCCCTCTCGATGGGAACACCGTAGAGTTCGAGCCGGTGGTCGACCAAACGATAGCCCAGTGACTCGGCGACCGTGCGCTGCAGCTTCTCAATCTCCGCGTTGGTGAACTCGATCACTTTTCCGGTCGTGAGATCGATCAAATGATCGTGATGCTTCTCCGGAATGCGTTCGTAACGCGCCCGCCCGTCGCCAAAATCATGCCGCTCGAGCAGGTCTTCGGATTCGAAGAGTCGAACCGTGCGGTAGACCGTGGCGAGACTGATCCTCGAGTCGATTTGGGCGGCGCGATTGTAGACTTCCTCGACGTCCGGATGATCGATGGCTTCGGAGAGCACCCGTGCGATGACGCGGCGCTGCTCGGTCATCTTCAATCCTTTCTGGATGCAGAGCTGCTCGATCCGCGAAGCCTTGGCCGCTTCCCCTTGCTGGCTCACTTCCGCCCTCTATGCGCGTTCGACCCTCTCCCCAATCCTCCCCGATTATAGATGGCGCCGAGGGTCGCGCCAACGCGTTCCGTGACCGAGTTCCTGGGAGGTTCTCAACCGCGCTTGCGTCTACCCGATTTCGTGCCGAGCCCGATCTTCTTGGCGAGAACGCTGCGCCGCTTGGCATAGTTCGGTGCCACCATCGGATAATCCGCCGGAAGGCCCCAGCGCTCCCGGTACTGCTCGGGCGTCTGGCCGTAGCTCGTCATGAGGTGGCGCTTCAACATCTTGAGTTTCTTGCCATCTTCGAGGCAAATCAGATAATCCGGCATGACCGACTTCTTGATCGCGACGGCGGGCTTGGGCCGTTCGGCCGCTTGGCCGGCCCCGAGCGCCGACGAGGTGACCGAAGCGAGTGTGGCGTAAACCTGCTGGATAAGCTTGGAAAGATCGCCCACGGGCACCACGTTGTTGGACACATGGGACGCGACGATCTCGGTGGTCAAGGCAAGAAGCTCGCTCTGGTCCAGTTCGTCAGCCATTCAT
>JAPUJA010000324.1 GCA_027296525.1 Pseudomonadota bacterium
GGCCGGCTGCTGGTCACCCAGTCGATCGAATACCCATTTCCGGCCGATGAGGCCGCGCCCAAGGACGGCCCGGCGCCCGGCGGTGCGACGCCCGGCGGCGCGGCGCCCGGCGGTGCGACGGCACCCGGCGGCGCGCCGCCAGCCGCGGGTGCCGAGCCCCGCATGTCGATCGAGGCGCAATATGTCAAGGACCTCTCCTTCTAGAACCCCAAGGCGCCGAACAGCCTGCGTACGAGCGACAAGCGCCCGGAACTCAAAGTGAATGTCGAGGTGCGCGCGCGCGCGATGACGCCCCCGACCTACGAGGTGGAGCTTGGCATCAAGGCCGAGGCGGTGCGTGAAAGCGAAGTCATGTTCATCGTCGATCTCACCTACGCCGCGGTGGTCAGCCTCGCCAACGTGGACAAGAAGTCGATTCAGCCGATCCTGATGATCGAGGCCCCGCGCCTCATCTATCCTTTCGCGCGCCGCGTGATCGCAGACGCCACACGCGACGGCGGCTTTGCGCCGCTCAATTTGAATCCGATCGACTTTCAGCAACTCTTCCAAGAGAACCAGGCGCGCGCAGCCGCAACTTCCGGCGCGCCGGGCAGCACCAAGCTTGCCTAATCCTCCCAGATCGGATCTTTGAGGGTTGCGATGAAGGCGGCATGGGCCGCCGCTTCTTCGGCGCTCGGCCCGTGCTCGCGCGGCGCGCGCACCGGCCCAGCGGCCACCGCAAGGCGTTCGGCGCCGACGCTGGGGCCGAGCCGCAAGGCGTTCTGCCTGACGCCCAGGAGCTCGAGATACACTTCCGCGAGAAGCTCCGCATCGAGCAGCGCGCCGTGGCGCGTGCGATGTGAGTTGTCGATGCCGAAGCGCTTGCACAACGCGTCGAGATTGGCCGGCGCGCCCGGGAACTTGCGGCGCGCCAGCAGCACGGTATCGACCGCGCGCTCGAGCGGGAGAGGGGCATGCGAAAGACGTCCCAGTTCGGTGTTGAGAAAGCCGATGTCGAAGGGGGCGTTGTGCACGACCAGCGTGTCGTTGCCGATAAAGCTGAGGAAGGATTCGACGATCTCGGCGAAGCGGGGCTTCCCGCTCAGGAACTCCGTCGTGAGGCCGTGCACCTCCAAGGCCCCCTCCGGCATCTCCATCTCGGGGTCGATATATTCGTGATAGTCGCGGCGCGTCGGCATCTGGTCGACGAGCTCGATGCAACCGATCTCGACGATGCGGTGGCCCCCCGCCGGATCGAGGCCCGTGGTTTCGGTATCGAGTACGATCTCACGCATAGTTCCCGCCTTCGACCCTCTTCGCCCGCGCCCGCTTGGCACCGCGTCGTGCGCGCAACATCCTGACCAGCCGACGCACGGCACGCAAGCTCGCACGTCGCGTTCCGCTCGTGTCGATCACGAAATCGGCGCGCCGGCGCTTCTCCCAACACGGCATCTGACGCGCGCGCGCGCCGATCAGCTTCTCGGGCGTCATCCCCGGGCGGCGGAGCACCCGGACCCGCTGAACGTAAGAAGGCGCGCTCACGACCAGGGTCACATCACAACGCCGATCGCCGCCGGTCTCAAAAAGCAATGGAATCTCGAGCACCGCGAGCCACCGTCCCGTCTCTTTCGCGGCGCGCAGGAAGGCCTCCTCCTCGGCCGCAACCAGGGGATGAAGGATCGCCTCGAGGCGCTGGAGCGCCTCGGGATCCTCAAACACGATCGCGCCCAGCGCCTTGCGGTCGATGAGGCGCCGCGCGCGCGTCTCGCGCACGACATCCGGAAAGGCCGCCGCGACCGCCGCGACCGCCCCGCCGCCCGGATCGAGCAGCCGGTGGACCACCTCGTCCGCGTGATAGACGGCGGCGCCCAGGCGCGCGAAGGCGCGCGCGGCGAAGCTCTTGCCCATGCCGATCGAACCGGTCAGCCCGAGCACGACCATCGCCGGCTCACCCGTCTTCGTCATCGAGCACGAACGCGCGCAGTTCCTCATCGACCTCGGGCTCGACGCCGAACCAGGCCGCGAAGCCCGGCCGGGCCTGATGCAGCAGCATCCCGAGTCCGTCCAGGGTCCGAGCGCCGCGCGCGCGCGCGGCCTTGAGCAAGGACGTCTCGAGCGGCCGGTAGACTAGGTCCGTCACCAGGGTATCCGGCGTGAGCCTCTCCAGGGAAAGATCGAGCGGCTCCTCGTCCACCATGCCGAGCGAGGTCGTGTTGACGAGAAGAGACGCGCCCTCGAGCGCCCCGTGACGTTCCCCCCAGGGGAGCGTGGCGATCGAGCCATCGAGATCCCGCGCCAGCGCTTGGGCGCGGGCGGCCGTGCGATTGAGCAGGCGAATCTCCGGTGCCCCTTGATCGAGGAGCGCGACAACCACGGCGCGCGCCGCGCCGCCCGCGCCGATCACGACGACCGGGCCCTGTGCCGGGCTGAAGCCCGCCGCGCGCAAGCTTTCCACAAAGCCGTAGGCATCGCTGTTCTCGCCCTTGAGATGCCCGTCGGGGCGCATGGTCACCATGTTGACGGCGCCGATCCGGCGGGCCAGCGCGCTCGCCTCATCGACGGCTTCGAGCGCCGCCTCCTTATGGGGGATCGTCACGTTGACCCCGGCAAAACCGAGACGGGCAAACAGGCGAAGCGCGCCGACAAGATCGCTGGGCGCGAGGGCAAGCGGCAGATAAAGCCCGTCGATGCCGTGGCGGGCGAGCCAGAAACCGTGCAGGCGCGGCGACAACGAGTGCGCGACCGGCCAGCCAACGACGCCGGCGAGGTGTGTCTTCACCGTGACGATCATCGCTCGACCAACCCGTGCTCGCGCAGAAACGCCAGCAGCGGCACGACCGGAAGGCCGAGGATCGCGAACCAGTCGCCCTCCACCCGCTCGAAGAGCTGGGCACCTATACCCTCGAGCCGATAGGTGCCCACGGCTTCGCAGACCGTCGGCCCGAGCCGTTCCAGATAGGCCTCGAGGAAGGCATCGGAAAACGCGCGCATGACGAGGCGTGGCACTTCCAAGTGATGCCAGATAGGTGCGCCGTCACAGGCGATGCAGACGGCAGTGACGAGCTCGTGCTCTCGCCCGCGCAAAGCCCGGAGCTGCTCGCGCGCCGCCATCATATCCGCAGGCTTGTCGAACCACTCATGCCCGCAAACGAGGAGCTGATCGGCGCCGATGACGAAGGCGACCGGGTGGCGTGCGCTCACGCGCTCCGCCTTGAGCCTTGCGAGCGCCAAGGCCGCGTCACGGGCCGACGCGCGCTCGGCGCGCAAGGACCGCTTCATCTCCGCCTCATCGATGGGCGAGACCTCGACCTCGAAGGCGAGGCCGGCGCGCTCAAGCAGCTCGGCGCGGGTCGCGCTTGCCGATGCAAGGATCAACGAGCGCGCCGGCCGTTCCGCTGTGGTGGCTTCCGCCATCCCGTCCTTTGCCAAGAGACGCCTTTTAGGCCTCACGCCTCGAGGTGCTGGGTGTAAAGCTGGATCACCTCGGCCGCCGTCTCCTCGATCGAGCGGCGGGTGATGTCAATCACCGGCCAGCTCCGTTCCGTGAACAAGCGGCGGGCCGCGCTCACCTCGGCACGCACCTGCTCGATATCGACATATTCCGTCTCTTGGTCCTGATTGAGCACATGAAGACGATTCCGCCGGATCTCCACCAGGCTCTCCGGATTGCGCATGAGGCCAACGATCAAGGGTCCGGCGACCGCCGCGAGTTCCTGCGGCAGAGGAAGCCCGGGCACGATCGGCACGTTCGCCGCCTTCAAGCCCCGATTGGCGAGATAGAAGCAGGTGGGTGTCTTCGAGGTGCGCGAGACGCCCACCAGGATCACGTTCGCATCCTTGAGACCATCGGGCGATTGACCGTCGTCATGGCTCAAGACATATGTCATCGCGTCGATGCGCTGGAAGTATTCACTGTCGAGCACGTGTTGGCGACCCGGTTGATTGCGGCTCTCGGCGCCGAGATAGGCACTCAAGGCCGCCATCACGGGATCGAGAAGCGGGATGCAGGGCACCTCGAGCGCGCGGCAGCCTTCCTGAAGAAGCTCACGCAGCTCGCGGTCGACAAGCGTGAACATCACGATCCCCTGATTGGCCTCGACGGCAGCGAGAATTTTCTCGACCTGGGCACGGCTGCGTACGAGCGACCAGAGATGCTCGATCGGATGGACGTCCTCGAACTGAGTGACGGCCGCGCGCGCAACGCTGATGACGGTTTCCCCCGTCGCATCGGAGACGAGGTGAAGATGAAATTCCTTCATAGCGTGCGGTACGGTTTGAGGATAACTTGTCGAGAGCGGCGTTTTCCTGAATCCATCCCCGAAAGCCCTTTATTCTTCCGTGTCTTGCTCACCAGTGTGCAACTCCGCTCACAGCCTCCGGACGGCGAGGATAACCGTTTTTATCACCGGGAACAGCCGCTTTTTCCCCACTGTTCGAGTTAACTCGAGGTCTGGTTGGAGCGGCAATTAGAGCGGTTTTTGCCGTGCTCTATCCACATGAGAGACTTCACCGTGGCGTGCCGCTCGAGAAGCACGGGATAATCGTTTTCCCCACAATCCACAGGCATCCACTACCTTCACAATCTTTCTAAGACTCTTTAGTAAGATGGAGTCATGCGGAACTTCTCCTCGGTATCTTGATGAGCAGCACCGGAAAGCGCGAGGAAACGACGCCAAATAAGTCGCTTCTGCGTGCGCTTTGCCGTGAGAGTGTAAAACCTCCACCCTTCTGGCTCATGCGCCAAGCTGGACGTTACCTGCCGGAATACCGTGCAACACGCGCCAAGGCCGGAGGCTTTTTGGATCTCTGCTACACGCCGGAGCTTGCTATCGAGGTGAGCCTGCAGCCCTATAGGCGCTTCGCGACCGATGCGGTCATCCTGTTCTCGGATATTCTCGTGGTCGCCGATGCGCTTGGACGCAAGGTCAGCTTCGTGGAAGGCGAGGGGCCCAGACTCGATCCCCTGGAAGATGTGACTTCAAT
>JAPUJA010000325.1 GCA_027296525.1 Pseudomonadota bacterium
GGTCACCATTGCGCCCAGCCCCTGATGGACCATTTCGGCATCACGGGAACCGTGCGCGCCTCCTTCGGACTCTACAATTCGACCGAGGACGCGGACGCGCTGGTCGCGGGCCTCGAAGACGTACGGAAGATTTTCGGCTGATGTCCGATTTGAGGGATCTTTATCAGGAAGTGATCTTGGATCACGGCAAGAACCCGCGCAATCACGGCCGTCCGGCGGGTTGCAATCGAACCTCCCACGGCTACAACCCGCTGTGCGGCGATAAGGTCACGATCTACCTCACCGTCGAGGACGGCGTGGTCACGAATGTCGGCTTCGAGGGCACCGGCTGCGCCATTTCGATGGCTTCGGCCTCGCTCATGACCGAGGTTCTGAAGGGCAAGGCGGTCGCGGATGTCGAGACGATCTTCCGTCGTTTCCATGAGCTGATGACGGGCGAGGATGATCCCGTCGACGGCTTCGGAGAATCGATGGAATTGGACAAGCTGCTCGTGCTCTCGGGCGTTCGTGAGTTTCCGATACGGGTGAAATGCGCGACGCTTGCCTGGCACACGATGAACGCGGCCGTCGAGGGGCGCGACGATGTCAGCACCGAGTGACGGCGGGCGTTCATTGACGGAAAAGGGTTATGAGACGATGACCGACGACGAGAGCAAAACCCAAGAGCCATCGAGCGGCGGACCCGCCGATCCAGTGGAAGCGCGTGAGGCGCCCTCAACCGAGGCGTCTTCGCCCGAGGCGCCCTCAACCGAGGCGCCCTCAACCGATGCGCTCTCGCCCGAGGCGCCCTCAACCGAGGCGCCCTCAACCGAGGCGCTCTCGCCCGAGGCGCCGGAGTCCGCCGATGCGCTCGTTCGGGAGCAGGTGATCGCGGCGCTTCGCACCGTCTACGACCCGGAAATCCCGGTCAACATCTACGAGCTCGGCCTGGTCTACGATGTTCGGATCCTCGGTGCCGGCAAGGTCGAGATCGACATGACGCTGACGGCGCCCGGTTGCCCGGTCGCCGAGGACATGCCGATCATGGTCCAAGAGGCGGTTCAGACGGTTGAGGGGATCGCGGAGGTCAAGGTCGAGATCGTCTGGGATCCACCCTGGGACCCTTCCCGCATGTCGGACGTCGCCCGCCTCGAGACGGGGTTTTTTTGATGAAACGCTTTCGAAACCCTCGATCTGGTACCATATAGGATGACATGAAGGGTTTCTTCTGCTTCGCTAGAGTCGGATGAATTCGGGTTTGAATGGAAAAATGACGACAGGTCGAAATGTCATCACACTCACGGACGCGGCCGCCCAGCGCGTGAAGCACCTGCTCGCGAGCCGCGAGGGGCAACCGGCCGCCGCGCTCAGGATCGGGGTCGACAAGCGCGGCTGCTCGGGCATGGCCTACACCGTCGAATATGTCGACGAGATCGGGCCGGGCGATGAGGTCGTGGAGGAGAAGGGCGTCAAGATCGTCGTCGATCCGATGGCCCTGATGTACGTCCTCGGCACCGAGCTCGACTATGTCGAAGACAAGATCCAGCCGGGTTTCCGTTTCACCAACCCGAACGAGAAGAGCCGCTGCGGCTGCGGCGAATCCTTCACCATTTAGCCTTTACCCGCCCTCGCCCAAGCGAACCCCCGTGCGCGGGGGTTTCGTCTTCACGGGGACACGTGCCCGAGGCCGTCAGTTCTGGCGTGCGCGCTCAGGTCTGGGGAGCCGGTGGTTCGCCGCGACGGCGAGCAGCGCGAACAGGCCGGCGATGACGAGCGACCAGCCGTAACTCCTCTCCCAATCGAAGAGCGCCCCCGCCATCCAGGGCGCGATCAGGCCGGCCACGCCATAGGCGAGCATGATGCGGCCATAGACGGGGGCGAGCTGTTGGACCCCGTAATAGGCCACGATCGTCACCGGATAGACGGTGGCCGTCGCACCGAAGGCCCCCGCGACGAAGGCGAGCGCGATCAGACTCGGGTTCACGCCGGGAAACAGACGGAGCGCGAAAAGCGCGAACGCGACGATCGCCGCCAAGCCGATCAGCACCCGCCGGCCGGTCAGGAGATCGCTCGCAACCCCGGCGGTCATGCTGCCGACGATGTAGCCCAGGCTCACGACCATGGGCCCGAGATAGGCTTCCTTCAAGGGCAGGCCGAAGGCCACGACGATCCCCGCCGAGTGGCCGATGGCCATCAGCCCGCCGAGCCCCATGAACACGAACCCGAGCCACATGAAGATGAAGATCGGCGGGCGATCGGTCACGAAGTTCCGGAACATCCGGATGTCCGATTCTGCCGTGGCGCTCGGTGCCGAAACCCGGGAGAGCGCGAGCAGGGCGGCAACGATCGCGCCGATCACCACGAACGCGCCGCTCGCATACAGCATCGCGGCGTGGGGTCCCTGCCATTCGATGGCGCGCACCAGCAGCCAGGGCCAGACGAGGCCGGCGGCCGCGAAGGCGGAGGTGGCAAGCCCCGTGGCGATGCTCGCGCGAATGGGGAGCGGCGCGTTCGCCACCTGCAGGCAGAGCGAGTAGGCGAAGCCGGAGGCCAAGGCAAAGCACAGGCCGAACCCCACGATGAGCGCGGCGAGGCTCTGGACGAAGCCCGCAAGCGCGAGCCCGCCCGCCGCCACGAGACAGGTGCCGCCCGCCAGGATGGGCATCCCGCCCAGCCGCAGCAGGCGGGGGGTGATGAAGAATCCCGCCGTATAGGCGACGAGCCCGATCGAGAAGACCGAGCTCACCGCCGCGCGGTCGACGCCGAGGCTCGTCTCGAGCGGCTCGATGAAGACGCTCCAGCAGTAAAGCAGGCCGCCGAAGAGGTTGAGCAGGACGGCGGCGGCGAGGGCGAGTATGGGCACCGGGGCCTATTGCCGACAGGCGCGTTCGTTCAGCGCGTGTCACGCCTGAGACGCGGAAAGCCCCGATAAAATTTTCCGTGACTCGCCTCGTGGTTCGCCATCCCGGGTTTCGTCAGGAATCCGCGGGGCGCGGTGTGCCCATAGATCGTGCGCTTGGGGTTTTCGCGCCAGCCGATGTTGAAGGCCGCGAGCTTCCGGAAGAATTGCAACTCGCTGTAGGGCAGGTGATCGTGGATCCACCAGGCGAGCGGCCGCCAGTCGCCGGTCTTGGCGTAGCGGGGCAGGTACCAGGGGAGGACGACGGAGGTGACGGCCCCCATATTTCCCTGCCCATCCCGCCGGTCCCAGATATGCCGGGCGTAGTTTCCCTCGTTCGGCGAGCAATTGTGGCCGTGCTCGGCGCAAAATTTGTTCACCGTCGGCGAGCGGTAGCCCGAGCGGATCTCGACGGCGCCGAAGGTGTCGTGGAGCGGCTGCAGCAGTTTCTGGCAGAGCTTTCGACCGGCGGCGATGGCGAGGTCCGGATCCTCGGGCATGTTCGATCGCCCGTAGAAGTTCGCAACCTCGCTGTAAAGGAAATTACGCATGAAGAAGGAGCGCGAGAGCTGCACGCGGCCAAGCTCTTCGAGCGCTTGCAAACTTTTCGGTTTGCGCATGCCTCTCCCTTTCGCCTCGTCTCGCGCCTCAAGAGGCTCTTCGTTAATCCTCTTTAATCCGCCCGCGGCCTTAACACAATCGGAAGCGCGGCGCGGCTTTTGAAACGGCGGCAAGGGCAAAGGAAGGTGCGGAGATCGAAGCCGGTGGCGCCCAGCCCTTCAAGAGGACCCGGTCCATCAAAGTGCTCAATCCTTCAAGAGGACGATGTCCTTCATCCGCACATGGATGTCGATGCTGCGGCCCGCGACGACCTCGGCGTCGGGCTCGACCTCGAGCAGCAGACGGACCTGGTTATTGGCCCCGCCCTGGGCCCGCACGCGCAGATGGTTTCCCTGGAAGATCGTCTCGCTCACGGTCGCCGAACCAAGCGATATGGTCTCATCCCCATCGCCGGGCCCGAGCCGGAGTTGTTCGGGCCGAAGGCAGAGATGCACCTCCGTACCTTCTTCGGCGTCACCTTCGGCGCGCAGGTTTCCGAGCGGCGTGTCCACCTGGACCTCGCCGTTCTGGCGCGCGCGCGCGGTCCCCGTAATCACGTTGCTCTCGCCCATGAAGCTCGCGACGAAACATGTGGTCGGATGGCGGTAGATGCGCTGGGGCGGCCCCATGTCCTCGATCTTGCCGTGATTGATGACGACGATGATGTCGGCGATGCTCATCGCCTCTTCCTGATCGTGCGTCACATGGATGAAGGTGGTGCCGATCTTGCGCTGGATGCCGGTCAGCTCCTCCTGCATCTGGCGGCGGATCTTGAGGTCGAGCGCGCCCAAGGGTTCGTCGAGCAGCAGCACCGAGGGCTGCACGGCGATAGCGCGCGCGAGCGCCACCCGTTGGCGTTGCCCGCCCGAGAGCTCGTGCACGCCGCGCCCGCCCATTCCCTCGAGGCCGACCATTCCGAGCACGCTGTCGGTGCGTTGCTTGCGTTCGGGCTTCGCCACCTTGTGCATGCTGAGCCCGAAGCCGATATTTCCGGCGACGGTCATGTGAGGAAACAGCGCGTAGTCCTGGAACACCGTGGCGCTCGGGCGCTTGGCCGGCGGCAGGTGCGTGACCAGCTGGCCCGCAATGAACACCTCGCCCGAGGTTGGTGTCACGAACCCGCCGATCATCGACAGGATCGTCGTCTTGCCGCTTCCGCTCGGGCCCAGAAGCACGACGAACTCGCCGGGCGTGATGCTGAGCGAGACGTCATCCACGGCCACCACGGGACCGTAATGCTTGGAGATGGTGCGTAGCTCGACTTGAGGTGCCGTCATTTCGAGCTATGCCCTTCGAACGAGGCGCTTTCCGCCACGCGCATGAGATTCAGGCAATATCGTTCCTCCCAGCCCGGTTAGCCGCTTATCCCGTGGACCGTCTCCCTATTACCGAAGGAAGATAACGTTTCTAGAGTTCGGCCAAAAGACAATAATCAATGGCCGGCGCGATCAATTGCCGCTCATCCGGCCCGGGCGGCTGAGATTTTGCCGGCGTGCCCGGTGCCGGACCGTCACCACGCCCATTTCCTTCGCCGTGCGCCTCCTTCCTGCTCGCGGGCCTATTCGCGGGGCGGCGGCGCCTCGACCGGGCCGCCCGCCTCTTTCCAGGCCACGAAGCCGCCGGCGACATGGCAAACGGGTTCGAGCCCCATATCCTGGACGGTGGCGGTCGCGAGCGCGGAACGCGCGCCGCTCGCACAATGGAAGACGAAGCGTTTGCCTGAGGCAAAGATCTCCTTGTGGTAGGGGCTCTCCGGATCGACCCAGAATTCGAGCATTCCCCGCGGCGCGTGAAGCGCGCCTGGGATGAAACCGTCCCGTTGGCGTTCGCGAATGTCGCGGAGGTCGACGATCACCGTGTTCGGGTCGTCATGGAGCTTGATCGCCTCCTCTACCGTGATCATTTCGATCTTGGCGTTCGCTTCCGCAAGCAGCTGTTTGCAGCCCTTCTTCAAGGTCATGGCCCAATCTCCCCGGCGCTGGACTTCCTCGGTTTGAGATATAGCGCGAAAAGGCGGCGCAGGGGAGCCCTTCGGGCGGCCTGAGCGGAGTCGCCTCCGACGCCCCGCGGCCGATCCGCCCCGCGGCCGATCCGCCCCGCGGCCGATTCGCCCGGCGATGGAAATAACGCTTTTCTTATTTTGCTTTCTTTCTATAATCAAAGATAGCTATTCGAGAAAACATAGATTCTGGGAGATTCCACCATGCGTCAGATCGGCGTCTCGGTCGAGGTCTTCGCCAAGATCTGGAGTCTGCGCGAGGCCGGCGAGCAGAGCGAGGACGACATCCTGCGTCGCTTGCTCGACTGCTCGGCGCCCTCGCAGCTCGACATTCCCATCCCCGAAGAACGCGAGGGCTTCGAGGACCTGCGCTACGGCGCGGCCTTTTCCGAGGGCTTCGAGATCTTCCGCAGCTACAAGGGGCGTCACTACCGGGCGAAGGTCGTCCAGGGCCGTTGGTACATGGAGGGGCGCTTCTAGGATCAGGTCAATCACCTGAGCCGCGCCGTCGCGAAGGGCACCGAGAACGCCTGGCTGAACTGGAAGTATCGGGACGAGGAGGGCACCATCCACCTCATCAACGAGCTCCGCGACCCCTCGCTGATTGCGCGCCGCACGGTGGGGCGCACGGCGGAAGAGCTCGGCATCCGGATGGACGCACCGAATCTCGACGTCTAGATGTGAGCTTTCAACAGGTTGTCCACTCGGCCCCGGCCGAGGAGACTGATGTTGCACGGCATCCGTTTCCAAGGAGGGACCGAATGGACGCCCACGAGAATACGCCTTTGACGCTGCAGGTTTGAGAGGCGAAACACCTTCGTGAAGGCCGCGCGCTCGCGTCAGCCGGACGCCTTGCGCGCGGTGAATCGGGCGCTCCAGATCTTGCCGGCGAGTTCTCCGGCGTCGCCGCCGAACCTCGGAGCCCCTGAACGGCCCTCCCTATCCGAGACCTCCGAGCGCATCAGCGCCTCGATCTCTGTGGTGCCGTAGACGAGGCGATCGGTCACTTCGACGTCGACGAGGCCGGCCTCGGCGAGGCCGCTCACATAATCCGGCTCGCTGATCGCGCCGCCCACGCAACTCGCGTAGAGCGCCGTGTCGCGACGCACACACTCGGGCAGGTCCTCCACCACGATGTCGGAGATCGATATCTTGCCTCCCGGCCTGAGCACGCGGGCGATCTCGGCAAACACCTTCGGCTTGTCGGGCGAAAGGTTGATCACGCAGTTGGATATCACCCAGTCCACCGAGCCGGTTTCGACGGGCAGGTCCTCGATGAAGCCCTTGCGCACCTCGACGTTCCCCAGCCCGGCCTCGGCGATGTTCTTGCGTGCCCTCGAGATCATCTCATCGGTCATGTCGACACCGATGACGCGGCCCTCGGGCCCCACCTTCCGGGCGGCGAGCAGGAGGTCGATGCCGGCCCCGGCGCCGAGGTCGACCACGGTCTCGCTCCCCTCGAGTCCGGCGAAGGCCACCGGATTGCCGCAGCCGAAGGAGTTCTCGACGGCGTCGTCGGGCAACGGCCCGAGCTCCTCGGTGCTGTAGCCGGCGACCCGGGCCACCACGCCCTTCTGGGGTGCCTCCCCGGCGCAGCAGTGCGAAGACGCGGCCCTTGCGTAGAAGTCCCGAACCTCGCGACGAATATCGCTTCTTGCACTCATGGCTCTATCCTCACTCCTCGTCGGTGGCAGATCCTGGTGCGGCCGGGCGGGCGGAGGCGGTCGAAAATTGCGCGCTCGACTCGCTCGCCCGCAAGTCGCCCGCGCACAACTTCGACACGATCGGGTTCCTCGGTTCGATCGCGCCTGCGGCGTGACTTCGGATCATCCCGACCGACTCGTTCGGCTCGATGCCGGCGCGCTGCGGTGGCCGGCGGCCGAGCCCCTCCGGCGCTTCTCGGACCGCCGACAGCAGTTTTCGAGGAGATACCCGATCAACTCGTTCATGGCGGTGAAATTCGCCCCATAGATGACCGAGCGCCCCTCCTTGCGACAGGTCACGATTCCGGCGTTTTTCATTTCCTTCAAATGAAAGGACAGCGTCGCCGACGCCATGCCGAGCTCGTCGCCGATCCGTCCCGCCGCCATTCCGATCGTTCCGGCCTCGACGAGAAGCCGGAAGATGTCGAGCCGGTTTTCCTGCGCGAGTGCCGAGAGCGTCCCGATGGCTTCCACCTTCTCCATAATTCCAAATCTATGGAATTATGGAGAAGGTGTCAAGCGCAAAGAGAGGGCCCGGCCGCGATCCCATCGCACGGCGGCACGATGCGATCGGGTTTGATGGCCGGGCTTCGACCCGGTGATTGCCGAAATCAACGGCGCCGGCCACCTCGCCGTCACATCAGGCCGAGGCTCTTGAACGAGGCGTGGCGTCCGCGCCCGATGATCAAATGGTCGTGGACGCTGATCCCGAGCATTTGGCCCGCCTCGACGACGTCGCGCGTCATCGCGATGTCAGCCTCCGACGGCGTTGGATCGCCGCTCGGATGGTTGTGCACCATTAAAGTCTGTAATTTAGCGAAACAGCCTGCAACCGGAATCGCCCGGAATTGGCGAGGAAAATCCAGACTTTCCCGACACACACCGTATCAGACTGTTGCGTGTTGTTTCGGCTTTGTGGTACCTATTTGGTACCTAAATCCGGCAGAATGGTTTTTTCTCATGCCCAAAATCCGGCTGATGGCACGCACGATTGACAGGCTCGACGCGCCTGGATCGGGGCACATCGATTATTGGGACGAGGCTCTGCCAGGCTTCGGACTTCGCGTTTCTCAAGGCGGTCGCAAAGCGTGGGTCGTCATGTATAGGGTGAGAGGGCGCAAGCGGCGCTTGACCCTAGGAACGTATCCTCCAATGCCGCTTGTGGACGCTCGTGCGAAGGCAAAGGCTGCCATGGTCCGGGTTCAGGGCGGGGCTGATCCGGCCGAAGAAAAGCGAGTTGAAAGCGATGCTCTCACTTTTAGCCGTGTCGCTGACGAGTACCTTGAGCGCTATGCCAAGCCCCGGAAGAAATCGTGGCGTGCTGACGAAAAGGTGCTTCAGCGAGACCTGTTGCCGCGGTTCGAGCATCGGCGTATCGCAGAAATCACCCGGCGGGACATTCGCGACATCGTGAATGCGATCAAGGCCCGTGGGGCTCCCATCCAGGCAAATAGGACCTTTGAGATCGTCAGGAAGTTATTCAATTGGGCCGTTGCCGAGGACTACCTCGATCGGTCCCCCTGCGTTGGGCTTAGCAAACCGGCGAAAGAGAATCGAAGAGACCGCGTGCTGACGGAGGATGAGATCCGTCGGGTCTGGCGAGCTATCGAGGCGGAGCAGCCGTTAATCTCTAGTCTATTCAAGCTCCGGCTCATCACAGCCCAGCGCGGCGGCGAAATTGCCAGCATGCGATGGGAAGAAATCGAGTTCGCCTCCGGTTGGTGGACCATACCGGGCGAACGGACGAAAAACGGGCTAACCCATCGAGTGCCGATCAGCAACCAAGCTCAGACAGTCCTTGATGAGTTGAACATGCAACGTGACGGCGATCAGCCGAACAAGCAACCTGACAACTCCTCGTGGGTGTTCCCTAGCCCGTTGCCAGATAGGCATTTGGAGTTTTTGGTGCAGGCTGCCCATCGCATTCGAGATAGGGCTGGCATCGATTTCGTG
>JAPUJA010000326.1 GCA_027296525.1 Pseudomonadota bacterium
AGAACGTGACGACCAAGATGCTCGGCCGGGCTAAGCGCGTCGTGATCAACAAGGACGACACCATGGTCATCGACGGCGCCGGCAAGAAGTCCGAGATCGAAGGGCGTTGCAACCAGATCCGCGCGCAAATCGAGGAAACGACCTCGGATTACGACCGCGAGAAGCTCCAGGAACGCTTGGCGAAGCTCGCGGGCGGCGTCGCCGTGATCAAGGTCGGCGGCGTAAGCGAAGTGGAGGTGAAGGAGTCCAAGGACCTCGTCGACGACGCGCTGCACGCAACCCGCGCGGCCGTCGAGGAAGGCATCGTCTCAGGCGGCGGTGCGGCGCTTCTTCATGCCTCGCAGCAGCTCGGCAAGACCTCGGGCGAGAACCGGGATCAGGACGTCGGCATCGATATCGTGCGCCGTGCGATTCTGACGCCGACACGCCTGATCGCGGAGAACGCCGGTGCAGACGGCTCGGTCGTCGTGGGCAAGCTCTTGGAGAGCAAGGATCCGAACCGGGGGTTCGACGCCCAAGACGAGAAATATTGCGATCTGGTCAAGGCGGGCATCATCGACCCGACCAAGGTCGTTCGCATCGCGCTCGAGGACTCGGCCTCTGTTGCCGGGCTCCTGATCACAACCGAAGCGATGATCGCCGAGAAGCCCGAGCCCAAGTCCGCGGGCGGGGCCCCGGGTGGCGGCATGGACATGGGCGGTATGGATTCCTGATCCGCACACGCCCGAATCCACACCGGAAGACGGGGCCGAAGCTTGCGGCCCCGTTTTTCTTTGGCCGGTTTTTCCCCGCAAGCCCCGCTCGGCGCGTTGGAGAGCCGGACGCCCCCATGACTCCGTCTCGACCGATCGGCAAAACCGGCTATGATCGGCCCGCCGGACGGCTCATCGCCCCGAGCTTTCCCCGGCGATGAGCGAGCAGGTAAAGGGAGAAGAATGGCGAAGGCAGCGTTTATCGGACTGGGCATCATGGGCTATCCGATGGCCGGTCATCTCATCAAGAACGGCCATGAGGTGACGGTGCATAATCGCACGCGCTCGAAGGCCGAGAAGTGGCGGGGCGAGTTCGGCGGCCGCATGGCTGCAACCCCGAGGGAAGCCGCCGAGGGCGCCGAGATCGTACTCACTTGCGTGGGCGACGACCCGGACGTCGAAAGAGTCGTGCTCGGCGAGGACGGCGTGTTCGCCGGGCTTGGCGCCGGTCGGATCTATGTCGACCACACCACCGGGTCCGCCGAGCTTGCGCGCAAGCTCGCGGCCATGGGAAAGGAGAGGGGGATCGAGGTCGTCGACGCGCCCGTCTCCGGTGGCCAGGCGGGCGCCGAAAACGGTGCTCTCAGCATCATGTGCGGAGGCGAGGAGGGGGTCTTCGAGCGGGCCCGTCCGGTCATGGAGAGCTATGCCAAGGCGTGCAGCCTGATCGGCCCGAACGGCGCCGGGCAGCTCACCAAGATGGTCAACCAGATCTGCATCGCCGGGCTCGTTCAGGGCCTCGCGGAGGCGCTCAATTTCGGCATGAAGGCGGGGCTCGACATGGACAAGGTCGTGGCGGCGATCTCCAAGGGCGCGGCCCAGTCCTGGCAGATGGAGAATCGCGCGGGAACGATGTGCAAGGGCGAGTTCGAATTCGGCTTTCCCGTCGACTGGATGCGCAAGGATCTGCGTATTTGCACCCAGGAGGCGCGCAGCAATGGCGCCCGCCTTCCGGTCGCCGCCCTGGTCGATCAATTCTACGCCATGGTCCAGGCGCGCAAGGGCAGTCGCTGGGACACCTCGAGCCTGATCCATCTGCTGATGTACGACTGAGGAGAGGGGGCCCTATCCTTCGCGCGCTTTGGCCGTCTGCCAGGCCTCTTCGAGTTCGTCCAGTGAGGCCTGCTCGAGCGCGCGCCCCTCGGCCGCGAACGCCCTCTCGAGCGCGCGGAAGCGGCGCTCGAACTTGGCCGTCGCCTCACGGAGCGTCGATTCGGGCACGAGCTAGAGCCAACGGGCGAGGTTGACGCAGGCGAACAGGAGATCGCCCATCTCCTCGGCGATGCGTGCGCTGTCGGCGTCCTTTTGCAGGGCGTCGTCGAGCTCGGCGCGTTCTTCGTCGAGCTTGTCCAGCACGGGCGCCAGGGACTTCCAGTCGAATCCAGCGCGCGCGGCCCGCCTTTGGATCTTGAAGGCGCGCACGAGCGCCGGCAGGCCCGCCGCGACGCCATCGAGCCGGCTCAAGGCCCGTCCCTCGGCGCGTGCGCGCGCGGCCCGCTCGTCGGCCTTGTGGGCCTCCCAGGCCCGGGTCTGAGCGTCCGCCGACGGGATCTCGATGTCGCCGAAGACGTGGGGATGGCGGCGGAGCATCTTCTGCGAGATCGTCTCGGCGATCTCCTCGAAGTCGAAGGCGTCGCGCTCTTTCGCCATCTGGGCGTGGAAGACCACTTGGAAGAGCAGGTCTCCGAGCTCCTCCTTGAGCGCCACCATGTCGTCGCGGGCGATGGCGTCGGCCACCTCATAGGCTTCCTCGATCGTGTAGGGGGCGATGCTGGCGAAATCCTGCTCGCGGTCCCAGGGACAGCCCGTCTTGGGAGCGCGCAGCCGCGCCATGATGTCGAGTAGCCTTTCGATCTTGCTCATGGCTTCATCGGGCTCGTTGGGGAAGCGCATCGGGCCTTGGCGCGAAGAGTACGCGAAGAGTAACAGCGAAGGGCCCGTGGGTTGTGAGGGTGCGGGTTGAGAGTGCGCGGCGGGGAGTTCTTCGATTCTTGACTCGGACGAAGCCACCTGGAATACGCGCATAATATATATTATGGAAAATATTGTGGCTCAAAAAGAGCTCCCGGTAAAGGCAGTTTCGATAAACATATCAGCAATGTGGCGCGGCTTCCCGATCCCGGGCCTCAGTTTCGTTCCTCAGGCTGCGTCTTCGATCTCATCCACCTCGATCACCATGCCGTCGTGGGCCGGCAACACACCCGCCGGCAGGATCGCGCGGAGATGGTCGTAATCGAGATTGTGGGACATGTGCGTGAGCACCGCGAGCTTGGGCTTCACGCGCTCGATCCAGGCGAGCGTCTGCTCCAGATGCGAATGGGTCGGATGGGGCTTCTCACCCGCGCAATCGACGATCCAAAGTTTGAGATTCTTGAGCTTTTCAAAAGCATTATCCGGCAATTCTTTGACATCGGTCGAATAAGCGACGGAACCGAAGCGATAACCGGTCGTGACCTCGGGGCCGTGGAGCTGGTCGAAAACATCGATCTCGACCTCCCCGATCGCGAACCGGCCGTCGATCTCGCGCGCCAGGAGGCTTGGGGCAAACCACGGGGCCTGTGGCTTACGGGCGCCAAAGGCGTAGGGGAAGCGCGCCTTAATCTCCTTCATCGTCCGCCCCGAGCCGTAGGCGGGAAGCGGCCCCTTGATGTGGAAGTTGATCGCCCGCAGATCGTCGATGCCGTGGACGTGATCGG
>JAPUJA010000327.1 GCA_027296525.1 Pseudomonadota bacterium
ATCGCCCCGTGGTTTCCTCAGCCCTCGGTGATCCCGCAAGCCGACGTCATCATCCACCACGGCGGCAACAACACCTTCACCGAGGCGCTTTATTTCGGCAAGCCCGCGCTCATCATGCCCTTCTGCTGGGACGGTCACGACAACGCGCGGCGGGTGAACGACACCGGCCACGGCATCGGCATGCACCGCTATGACTGGACCGACGATCAGTTCGCCGCGGCCCTCGAGAGGCTCGTGAGCGACAAAGAGATGCATGCCCGTCTGGCCGAAATCAGCGCCCATATGCAAAAGCAGAACGGTGTGGCAAAGGCGGCCGATATCATCTTAGGAATCGCGGCGAAGGGCTAGGCCATGGTTCATGTCGCCTCATGGAAAAGGCGGTCGGCCAAGCCGACGAGGGAAAGATCATGAGCAAGAGGGCCTCGGCACTGGACGCCACGCTCCGCGCGCTCGGAGCGGGGATGGGTGAATGGAACGATATGGATGTGGTCTTCACCTATCCGACCGATCCGAACGACGAGCATGATGCGGTCCGGGATGCCATCGGCATGTGGGATGCCTCGGCGCTGAAGAAGATCCATGTCCGCGGCCCGGATGCGCTCGCCACCGTCGACCATCTCCTCACCCGCGACATGAACAAGATCTATACCGGCAAGGCGGCCTATTCGCCGGTTCTCAAGGACGACGGCCACTTCTGCGACGACTGCTACGTCTATCATATCGACGAGGACGCGTTTCTGATCGCCCACAGCATCGGCCCGACGATGGAGCTGCTTCATGAATCGGCTCGAGGCAGGAACGTGAGCATCGAGTTCGACGAAAACCTCCATATGATCTCCGTGCAGGGGCCGAAGTCGGTCGAGCTGCTCGACGCCCATACCCCGATGGACCTCTACGGCCTTACGTTCTGTCACCATGCGAACACGACGCTTTTCGGCAAGAGCCGCAGGCTCTCGCGCACCGGCTATTCGGGCGAGCGCGGTTACGAGATATTCGTTCCGGCGGAAGATGCCGTCGAGGTCTGGGAAGAGCTCATGCGGCACGGCCAGCCCTTGGGGCTCATGCCGGTCTCATTCGCCGGGCTCGAACCGGTCCACATCGAGAGCGGGCTCATGGCTTACGGCGCCGAGGCGACCGAGGCGAACACGCCCTGGGAGGTCGATTTTGCTTGGGCGATCTCCCGGACCAAGGGGGATTTCCGCGGCAAGGAGGCGCTGTTCGCCCTTGAAGGCAAGGAGAAGGTGAAGCTCTGCGGCATCGTCGCGGATCACGACACCGTGCTCGACCATGAATCCGAGCTCTGGATCGACGGGGAGAAAGTCGGCCGGGTCACGACCCCGGCCTATTCGCATCGGCTCGGGAAATCGCTGGCGCTCGTTCATCTCGTGCCCTCGGCCGCCCTGGAGGGAACCCGGCTCGAGGTGAAGGGCCCGACCGTGCAATGCGCCGCGACGGTCGCGCGCATCCCCTTCGTCGATCCTGAGAGGAAGCGGCTGCACGCGATGTAAGGATCTCGTTCGACCCCCGGATGGCTTCTCCCAGCTTTTGACGGGGCATCGGGCAACACACACAACTCGGCAAGCTTGAACAAGGGACCCATGCCCTCCGACGTTGAAGGTTTCAGCTATGGCCTCATCGAGGGCTTCTATGGCGAGCCCTGGAGCTGGCAGGCGCGCGAAGATTACGCGCCGTTCCTGAAAACCCACGGCTTTCGCTTCTATATCTACGCGCCCAAGGCGGACGAATATTTGCGAAGGAACTGGCGCGCGGATTGGCCGGACGAGGAGTGGGAGGCGCTCGAGAGGTTGCGCGCGCATTACCGAAGCGAGGGCGTGCTCTTTGGAATCGGCTTCACGCCCTACGGCATCCAGAGCGATTATGGCGCAGACGAAAAGGCCGCGCTCGAACGCAAGGTGAAAAGGATCGACGCGCTAAAGCCCGACATCCTCGCCCTGCTGTTCGACGACGTGCCGGGGATCGACAGCGACCTGGCATCGCGTCAAATCCCCATCACCCACGACGCGATCGCCGCGAGCGGCGCGCGCTCCTTTCTCTTCTGTCCCACCTACTATTCCGACGATCCAATCTTCGAGGCAGCGTTCGGGACGAGGCCGCGCGGCCATCTCGAGGAGCTGGGCAAAGGCCTCGATCCGGCGATCGGGATCTTCTGGACGGGTCCTCGGATCTGCTCGAAGGAATACACCGAAAGCCATCTCGCGGACGTGGCGGAGCGCTTGGACCGCAAGCCCTTCATCTGGGACAACTACCCGGTGAATGACGGGCCCGAGATGTGCAAACACCTCTATATCCGCGCCGTCACCGGGCGTTCGCACCGCCTTAGCGAGTGGACGGCAGGGCTCGCCGCCAATCCGATGATCGAGGCGGAGCTCTCCAAGATCCCGCTCGCGACGCTTGCGGCGAGCTTCGAGAGGAAAGACGCCTACGACCCGGAAGGAGCCTTCCGCGAGGCCGCGTCCCGCCTCTTCGGGCCCGAGCTCGCGGCGGCGCTGGAAGAGGATCGAGCGCTCTTTCACGATACCGGCCTCGACGGCATCGACGCCGCCCGAAAAGAGGCGCTCAAAGAGCGCTACGCCCGCCTCGAGAGCCCGGCGGCTCGGGAAATCGTGCGCTGGCTCGAGGGCAGCTACGCGCCGCCCGCCGAGGTCGTCGCCGAGTGGGAAGGGTGGGGCGCCTGACCAGCCCCCGGAAACCGGCCGGAGGCCCCCGATCCTATTGGAAAATTCGACTCAACCTCTAGAGCCGTTTCCGATCACTTTGAAACGGCTCCAGGCCGCGGCCCGGCGCTGACGCGCCGTGCGCTAAGGACCCGTGCGCCAAAGGCGCATTGGGGTTGAGCGACATGACCTGAGAGCGATTCCATGTGAATGGAAATCTCTCTAGACTGCGAGACAACAAAAGGCCGACAGGGAGAGGGTCCAAGATGTCGCCGGGGATCTTCGAGACCGAGCTCGAGAAGCGCGCGGCGAATTACACGCCGCTGACGCCGCTCAATTTCCTGCGGCGCGCGGCGCTCGCCTACCCCCAGCACGCCGCGATCAT
>JAPUJA010000328.1 GCA_027296525.1 Pseudomonadota bacterium
TCGGCGATCTCGAGCAGGCGCGCCTTCTGCTCATCGCTTAAGGGCCCTTCGAGCTCGATCACCCGGTCGATCCGGTCGACCTTGCCGGTGCCCGTCTCGCACTCCTCGCAATCCTTGGCGTAGATCTTCTCGGTCGCGAGCGTCACCGCCACCTTCTCGAGCGGCCAACCCTTGCGCGCCGCATACATGCGAAGGGTCATGTTGGTGCAGCTCCCCAGGCTCGCGAGCAACAGGTCATAGGGGCTCGGGCCCGCGTCCGTGCCGCCGAGCGAAACCGGCTCATCGCCCGAGAGGCGGTGCCGGCCGATGCGGATCGCCTGGGCGAAGTGCCCCCCGCCCTCCTCCTCGACCCGCACGCCTTGTGAAACCGTTTGCGTCTCCGCCATCGCGCGTCTCCCTTCTCGAAACGAGGATCTAGGCCGCCCCCGGAAGCCTCGGCGGCAGCGTCTCCTTGAGGCGGCGGATGTGATCGGGATTGGTGCCGCAGCAGCCGCCGATGATCTGCGCGCCGTGGGCGGTCCAGCCCCGCGCCGCCTCGGCATAGTCGTCAGGCGTTGCGGCCATGCTGAAGTCCCAGTCCGGCGGCACGAACGTGCCGGTCTCGGCATAGGCCATCACGGGGCCCGGCCAGTGCGCGCGCAGGATCTCGAGCGCCGGCCCCGTGACCTCGGGATAGCTGTGCATGACGCCGGCGGCCGCGCCGCCCAAGGCCGTGATCGCCTGAACCAGCTCGCCGAAAGGCCGGGCGGGCGTTTCCTCGTGCTCGCCATTCCGATATTCGAGCACGGTCGTGCCGTCGGCGGCGAACTCGGCGCTGAAGCCGTGCCAGACCGGCAGGCCCGTCGCGAGCGCGGCTTCGGTCACGATCGTGGCGTTCTCGAGGTCGAGCATCATCTCGGTGACGATCAGATCGACGCCCGCACCGGCCAGGATTTCCGCCTGCTCGCGATAATTGGCCGCGACCTTTTCACCCCGGGGGGTCACGTCCTGCAATTGGGTGAGCGGCGGCATGCTCGCCATCGAGCCCGCGATCCAGACCGGCCGATGGGCGGCCCCGTCGCGCGCCTCCCTCGCGAGCTCGACCGCCCGGCGGTTGATCACCTCGACCTCGTCCCCCAGACCGATATCCTCGAGCACGTGGCGCGCGGTGGCGAAGGTGTTCGCCGTGATCACGTCGGCGCCCGCCTGGATGTAGTCCTCATGCATCCTGCGCACCAATCCGGGGTGCGTCTTGTTCGCGACCCCGCACCAGGCGGCCTCGTCCATCTTGACCCCGCGGCGCTCGATCTCGGTCCCGACCGCGCCGTCCAGGATGACGATCTCGCCGCGCGCGAGCCGCTCCGCCAATTCGTTCATCGCTTATCCGCCGTTTGGTTCGTGAGCCGGAAACCGCCTTCGCGCGCGGGCCAATCAGGCGGCGCGCGGAAGCCTCGGCGGCAGCTTCTCCTTGAGACGTCGAATATGCTCCGGGCCGAGCCCGCAGCAGCCACCGACGATCTGCGCGCCGATATCGACCCACTCTCGCACCATTGCAAGATACTCGTCGGGCGCGGCGACGGCGGTGAAATCCCAATCGGGGTTTAGGAAGCGGCCTGATTCCGCATAGACCATCATGGGGCCTGACCAATGCTCGCGCAAAATCTTGAGCGCCGGGCCCGTGACGTTCGGATAACTGTGCATCACACCAGCGGCTTGGCCGCCGAGCGGCGCGATCGCCTCGACGAGGTTGGCGAAATCGCCCCCCGGCAAGTCGGTGTACTCGTTCTCACGCCATTGGACGACGCTCTTACCGTCCGGGCCAAACTCGGCGGAATAGCCGACCCATATTGGAAGCCCCGTGGCGCCAGCCGCCTCCAACACGATCGTCGCGTTCTCGATGTCGAGCATCATCTCGGCCAAGATGAGATCGACGCCCGCCTCGGCCAGCACCTGCGCTTGCTCCGCGTAGCTCGTCTTCGCCCGTTCGCCCGTTGGCGTGGTTTTTATCCGCAGGTCATCCATTGAGGACATCGACCCCGCGATCCAGACCGGCCGGTCCGCCGCTTCTTCCTGCGCTTCACGCGCGAGCTCGACCGCCCGGCGATTGATGGCCGCGGCTTCGTCGCCGCGGCCTGCAACGTCCAAGACGTGGCGTGCCGCGCCAAACGTATTGGTCGTGATTACATCGGCCCCCGCCTTGATGTAATCCACATGCACGGCACGGACGATGTCCGGGTGGGTCATATTCACGAAACCGGACCACGCGATATCGTCCATTTTGACGCCGTGGTGTTCGTACTCGGTGCTGATTGCGCCGTCGAGGATGATGATGTCGCCGCGCTCGAGTCTCTCAGCCAACTCGCTCATCGTTAATCTCCCCCTTCAGCTCCGCCGCCGGGAGACGACGAAGGTCTCGTCGTTGAACCAGAGACCGCCATATTTCCGTAGAACGGCCTGGGTCGCGTCAAGATAGCGGCGCCCGGTCATGACCTCGGCCAGCCGGTCGTCCTCGATTTGGGCGACATAGATGGCCGCGTTCCACGCGGCGAAGAGCGTCGAGGTGCCGATGCTCTCGCCGATCTCCGAGGGCAGCGTGTGCATGGCGTAGCGCAGGATCGACTTGACGTCGGAGAAGGTGGTGAACTTCAGGTCACGCGCCTGGCGCCCGAGTGTCTCTTTGAGGGCGGTGATCAGGCCGTGGCGGTTGGTCGGGAACTGCCCCTCCTCGGGCCAGATGGACTGGATAATTTCCATGCCCGGGTCCTTGCCGTAGGCGTGCACCACGAGCATGCGCCCGCCCGGCGCGAGGCTGCGGGCGAGTGGCGCGAGCACCACCCGCGCCTTGAACCCGTCCGCCATGCGCGCGCGGTAGGGGTGGGATGCGACGACCAGATCGTACATGCCCACGGGCACCCTCCCGGGGCGCGGGATCACGGGCTCGAGCAGGAACTTGTGATCCTTGCGGTAGATCACGAGAACCGACGGGCGGACATAGAGGGGGTTGCCCGTCTTCTGGCTCGAGACCGCGCGCCAGCCGTCGTCCAGGACCGGCCCGAGCGCCTTGATCTGCTCGCCATAGTCGTAGGAGCAGTCGCCCTCGAGCTCGATTTCCTGCCAGTTGAGCGCGGCCGCCGCGTTCACGTTGCGCGGCATGAGCCACGGCGCCTCGCCGTAATAGAGGTTGGTGACGACGAGCACCGTGGCGGGATGTTCGGCGAAGCGGTCCGGCAGCTTGTCGAGCCCGAGGCGCACGTCCTCGAGGCTGATCTCCTTCGCGACCACGAAGAAGGGAACGGTGGGGAAGCGCCGGTGCATGTCGCGCATCAGCATGGTGAGCACCGTGCCGTCGCCCATGCCGGCGTCGAACAGCGCGAGCGCCGGCGTGCGCGGCCGGACGTGGGCGAGCTCCTTGCCCACGCGCTCGGCGATCACCCACTTCTCGTTGCAGGTGTTGACAAAGGCGAGATATTTCTGGCGGTTGTCATAGAAGCGAAAGGGCTGCCCGCCCCCGTCATCGAATCCCGCCGCGCGCGCCAAGCGCGCCAAAACCTTGTCGCCGTCGGCGCCCTCTTCAGCGGGGCGCGAGGGCTCGGCCGGTTCGCCCGGCGTCGGGGGCGCGTTGTCGTGAAGGAAGGCGCGCACCCGGGCGATGGTGCGGGTCGTGACCCCGCGATCCGAGCGCAGCCGGGACAGCAGCTTGCCGTCGTTCACCGCGCGCCGGCCGAAGGTCGACTCGGCCACGCCCCCGTCGTGGCAGAAGCGCTCGATGTCGCGTATGAGGGATTCGACCTCGTCCATCCCGACTTCCCCGAGCCCGCGGCTCCCCCAGCCCGCGGCTCCCCGAGCCCCGCGGCTCCCCACGCCGCTCGCCCGCAAGCGAAGGCTAGGGTCAAGCACGCCGTCGAGTCAAGGAACGATACCCACAAACCCACCCTCGCGAAGAGTGGGGAAATTTTCCTCAGCCGCCCGCCGCCCAGTCGAATCGCCCACCCACATGAAATTATTAAACAATTTCAGTATATTACACTAGAGTCCCGCCGTCACGGCTCGAACGGAGCCATCAGGGCTCGGCCTTTCCACGAAAGAACCGGTGAATCCTATGGTGCATTTTCCATATTTTCCCACAAAAACCGGCGCGATTCCCCGAAGGACCTTCGAGCGAAACGTCGAAATGTGGAAAATACACCACGCACGCGCCACTTTGTTTGCCTCCCCCCATCCCTTCACCCCTGCCATCGCCCGGCGCCGGTAGGCCCCGTCCGAACCACCTTTAGAAAAATACTTGAATATCAATGAGTTCGATTCATTCTGCCGGGACGGGGGGAATTGAGGGCCTTGTGGGATAAATTCCAACCCGCCCCAAAGGGCTCTGATTGGGACTCTCATTGACAGAGGCCGCTTGTGGCGTAAAATTGCGTCCCCGTCGCGCCCCCCGGCTTGGGGACCAAGGCGCGCTCTTACAAGGGTTGCGCGCGAGTCGGCGACGTCCAGGGAGAGGGTACGGTGTCGAGACAGAGTTACCTGTTCACCAGCGAATCCGTCTCCGAAGGGCATCCCGACAAAATCTGCGACCAGATCTCCGATGCCATCGTCGATGTCTTTCTCGCGGCCGATCCCGACGCGCGGGTCGCGCTCGAAACCCTGACGACGACCAATCGCATCGTGCTTGCGGGCGAAGTCCGGGGCCCGGCCGAGATCACCGCGGCGCGCCTCGAAGAGCTCGCCCGCGACACCGTGCGCGAGATCGGCTACGAGCAGGACGACTTCCACTGGCAAAAGGCCGAGGTCGAGGTCCATGTCCACGCCCAGTCGCCGGACATCGCGCACGGCGTGGACGCGGCGGGGAACAAGGACGAAGGCGCCGGCGACCAGGGGATCATGTTCGGCTACGCCTGCCGGGAGACCGACGTCCTCATGCTGGCGCCGATCTACTATTGCCATTTGATCCTGCGCGCGCTCTCGGATGCGCGCCACGCCGGCGCCGAACCGGGGCTCGGTCCGGACGCGAAGAGCCAGGTGACGCTCGAATATGCCGACGGCAAGCCGGTGCGCGCGAGCAAGATCGTCGTCTCGACGCAGCACGGCGAAGCGCTCGACCAGGAGGACGTGCGCGCCATCGTCAGGCCCTATGTCGAGAAGGTCATGCCCGACGGTTGGCTGAACGACGGGACCGAGCTTCTCGTCAACCCCACCGGACGCTTCGTCCTGGGGGGGCCGGCGGGCGACACCGGCCTCACGGGCCGCAAGATCATCGTCGACACCTATGGCGGCGCCGCGCTCCATGGCGGGGGCGCCTTTTCGGGCAAGGACCCGACCAAGGTCGACCGCTCGGCTTCCTATGCGGCGCGCTATCTCGCGAAGAACGTCGTCGCCGCGAGCCTTGCCGACAAATGCACGATACAACTCTCCTACGCCATCGGCGTGTCGCGGCCGTTGTCGATCTATGTCGATCTTCACGGCACGGGCCGAGTCGATGAGCAGAGACTCGAAAGCGCGCTCGACGAGGCCATGGATTTGAGCGTGCGCGGGATCCGCGAACATCTCGCGCTCAGCCGGCCGATCTATAAGCGCACCGCCGCCTACGGCCCTTTCGGGCGCGCGCCCGAGCCCGACGGCGGCTTCTCCTGGGAGCGCACCGACCTGGTGCCCGCCTTGAAGGCGGCCTTGGGATGAGCGCGCTCTTGCCTGTACCGGACAATGGGCGCGCCGGCGAGGCGCGCGGCGAACCCGCCGGCGCGAAGGCCGCGATCGTCGATTTCCTGACACCCTTTTCGATCGAAACCACGCCCCAGGAAGCCGCCCGTATCCCGAGCTACACCGACCATCTGGCGCCCGGCACGACCGTCTATGTCGCGCACCCGCCGCGCACGAGTTTCGCGCAAAACCTCGCGCTCACCGAGCGGCTCCAGGGCGAGGGCTTCAAGGCAGTGCCTCACCTGCCGGTGCGGGCGCTCACCGGGCAACGCGAACTCGACGAGCGGCTGCGCCGCTGGTGCGATCTCGGCGTCGATCAGATGCTCTTGATCGCGGGCGACCTTCCGCGCCCCTTGGGTCCCTTCCACGCCACCATCCAAGCCCTGGAAACGGGCCTGTTCGAGCGCTACGGCATGCGCAAGATCGGACTCGCCGGCCATCCGGAGGGCCACCCGGCGGTTTCGCGCCCCCGCCTTCGGGGGGCGTTGCTCGCCAAGCTGATTCACGCGCGCCAGTCCAAGATCGATTTTTACCTCGTCACTCAGTTCGGCTTCGACGCGCGCACGATCATCGCCTGGGCCGACGAGATCCGCGCGCTCGGGAACGATTTGCCGATCCATGTCGGCATTCCGGGACCGACAAGCATCAAGGCCCTCCTGCGTTACGCCTTGGCCTGCGGGGTCGGCCCGTCGAGCCGCATGCTCACCAAGCAACCCCGGCGCCTCGCCCGCTTGGCGAGCGCCTACACCCCCGACGAACAGATCGCGGTCCTCGCCCGGCATCGCGCAGGCACGCCGGAAGGCGCGACCATGCGCGCGCACTTCTTCAGCTTCGGCGGCGTGGTGCGCACCGCGGCATGGCTCGAGGCGATAAGGGCGGGCGCGTTCACGATGAAGCCGGCCGCGAAGGGGTTCGCGGTGACACCGGAAATGACGAGCTAGAACTGTTATCAGGAGAATGAACCTTGCGCGACGGTGACTACAAGGTGGCCGACCTCTCGCTCGCCGAGTGGGGCCGGCGGGAGATCACGCTGGCGGAAGAGGAAATGCCGGGGCTGATGGCGCTGCGCGAAGAGTTCGGCGCGAGCCAGCCTCTTCAAGGCGCACGGATCATCGGTTGCCTGCACATGACGGTGCAGACGGCGGTGCTCATCGAAACCCTCGTCCCTCTCGGTGCGACGGTGCGTTGGAGTTCGTGCAACATCTTCTCGACCCAGGATCACGCGGCCGCCGCGATCGCGGCCACCGGCATTCCGGTGTTCGCCTGGAAGGGCGAGACGGACGAGGAATATTGGCAGTGCATCGACCAGACGATCGAGGGCCCCGACGGCTGGCAGCCGGACCTTCTGCTCGACGATGGCGGCGATCTCACCGCGGTGATGCACGAGAAGCACCCCGGGCTCTTAGAGAAGGTC
>JAPUJA010000329.1 GCA_027296525.1 Pseudomonadota bacterium
GTGGCATGGGCGGCATGGGCCCCATGGGGATGTAGCGACAGCCACCAGGGCCGGCACGAAATCAGAAGGGGCGGGTTTTCCCGCCCCTTCGTTCATTCCGTATATCCGCTTGCCTTAAGGCGCGCTCGGGCCGTATACCCGCTTGCCTTGAGGCGCGCTCGGGCCGTATATCCGCTTGCCTTAAGGCGCGCTTGGGTGTCAGCCCGCCCAGATGCCGTCGGCCTTGAGCTCGTCCGAGAGCGTGGCGAGCGCGCGGCCGAATTTGTCGACGATCTCATCGACCTCGGCTTCCGTGAGGACCAGCGGCGGCGAGAAGCCGAGCGAGTTTGTTTGGACGAGCGAGCGGGAGATCAAGCCTTCCTCCAGGCATTTACCCATCATGCGGTAGGCCACCTTGAGGCCGAGATCGAAGGGCTTCTTGTTGGCCTTGTCCGCCACGAGCTCGATCGCGGCGATCAGGCCCATGCCGCGCACTTCGCCGACGAGAGGATGCTCGGCGAAGCTCTCTCGCAAGCGTTTTTGCAGGTAGGCGCCGACCCGGCCGGCATTTCCGACGAGGTCTTCGCGTTCGATGATGTCGAGGTTCACCATCGCGGTGGTGGCGGCCACGGGGTGGGCGCTGTAGGTGTAGCCGTGGCCGAAGGGACCGAACTTCTCGGCGCCTTCGAGCAGCGCCTGCCAGATGGGCTCCGAGATGATACAGGCCGACATGGGAACATACGCGCTCGTCAGGCCCTTCGCGCAGCTCATGAGGTCGGGTTCGAGCCCGAGCGCGTTGGTCCCAAACCAGGTGCCAAGCCGCCCGAAGCCGGTGATCACCTCGTCGGCGATGAGCAAGACGTCGTGCTTCTTTAAGACCTTCTGGATTTCCTCGAAATAGCCCTCCGGCGGCACGATGACGCCGCCCGCGCCCATGATCGGCTCGGCAATGAAGGCCGCGATGGTATCGGGCCCTTCCGCCTCGATGAGGGAATCGAGCCTGCGGGCGAGTTCCTTCGAGAAATCCCGCTCGCTTGATCCCGCTTCGGCCCCCCAATAATAAGAAGGCGTGTCGGTACGTACGACGCGGGCGAGCGGGAGATCGAAGCCCGTATGAAGAAGGTCGAGTCCCGTCAGCCCGCCGGAGATCACCGTGACGCCGTGATAGGCGCGCTTGCGCGCGATGATCTTCTTCTTCTTGGTTTTGCCCCGGACGTTGTTGTAGTACCAAACGAGCTTGATCTGGGTGTCGTTGGCATCCGAACCGGTGTTGCCGAAAAACACCTTGCTCATGTTATCGGGTGCCAGGCCGATGAGCCGGTCGGCCAGGCGGATCGCCGGCTCGTTCGCCATCGATGCGAAGCTGTGAAAGTAGGAAAGCTTCCGGATCTGCTCGGCGACGGCATCCGCGATCTCTTCGCGCCCGTAGCCGATATTCACACACCACAGGCCCGCCATCGCATCGAGAAGCTCGTTGCCATTGGTATCGGTGACCCGCACGCCCTTGCCGCTCGCGATGATGCGCGGCCCGGTTTTCATATGGAGATCGAGGGCGGTAAACGGATGCAAGGAACTCTGCTTGTCCATCTCCTCCAGGGACAAGTTGCGTGCCGGTTCTTGAGACATGGCGTTTCCTCCCTTGGCGTGGCCGGCTCGGGCTTGCCCCGCCGGGTGTTGCGGGCGGCACGTTTATCTCGGTGGGTCTGGATGCCGCCACAAATAAGTGGAACCAACCCGACCGGGTTGGTTCCACCGAAATCTCACGAGACCGTGTCGGATCCCGTGCTGTCGTCGCGCTCTAGTTCTTCGGTTTCCACCGGCCGTCGCTGATGAGCTCGTTCGTGAGCTTGTCGAGCGCCCGGCCGAACCGGTCGAGCACCTCGTCGACCTCTTCCTTCGTGATGCACAGAGGCGGCGAGAAGGAGGTCGCGTTTTGGCCGAAGAAGCCGCGCGTGATGAGCTTCTCCTCGAGGCAGAGGTCGAACAGGCGGTGCGAGCAATCCCACTCCAGGTTCAGAACCTCTTTCGTCTCCTTGTCCGCCACGAGCTCGATCGCGAGCATCAGGCCCTCGCCTCGAATGTCGCCCATCAGCGGATGCGCTTCGAAGCGCTCGTGGATCTGATCCTTGAAGTATTTGCCCACGCGCTTGGCGTTGCCCACGAGATCTTCGTTCTCGAAGATGTCGAGGTTTGCATTGGCCGCCGCGCACGCAACCGGATGGCCGCTCGCGGTCGCTCCCGTCATGAACATCGGGATGTCGTCGCTCGGGATCCCGTCTCGGAGTACTTCCCAAATCTCCTCCGAGACGCAGGCCGCCGAGAGCGGCTGATAGGCGCTCGTGATGCCCTTCGAGATCGTCATCAGGTCGGGTTCGAAGCCGTAGAAGTCGGCGGCGAACCACTCGCCGAGGCGGCCGAAGCCGGTGATCACCTCGTCGGCGATGAAGAGGACGTCGTACTTCTTCATCACCTTCTGCATCTCTTCGAAATAGCCCTCGGGCGGCGTGACGCAAGCGGCGGCGCCCATGACGGGCTCCGCGACGAAGGCGGCGACGGTGTCGGGGCCTTCCTGAAGGATGAGATCCTCGAGCATCTTCGCGCAGCGCTTCGCGTAGTCACGCTCCGACTCGCCCGGCTGGCCGTTCCAATAGTAGTGCGGCTTCTCCGTGTGGAGGAAGCCCGGCAACGGCAGATTGAAGCCCGTATGCATCAACGGAATGCCGCACATGCTGGTCGCCGCCACGGTCACGCCGTGATAGCCCATATCCCGGGAGATGATCTTCGTCTTGTTGGGTTTCCCCCGCAAATAATTGTACATCCATATAAATTTGAGGTTGGCGTCGTTCGCCTCCGAGCCCGAACTCGCGAACATGATCTTGTTTATGTTCTTCGGCAGCAGCTTGTTGACCAAGCGGTCCGCGAGCTTGATCTCTTGCTCGTTCGAGTTGCTGGCGAAGTTGTGGTGGTAGGCGAGCTTGTGCGCCTGGCGCGCGATGGCATCGGCGACCTCGCTGCGTCCATAGCCGATATTGACGCAGAAAAGGGACGCCATGGCGTCGATATAGCTGTTGCCCTTGTTGTCCGTGATGTAGATCCCCTTGCCGCTTTCGATGATCATCGGCCCCTTCTCCGCATGGGTGCCGAGCTCGGTGTAGGGGTGGATCGTCGTATCGGCGTCAATCTGTTCTAAGGTAACGTTTCTTATGGCCTGTTCTGTCATCACACTCTCCCGTGTTCACGAGAACGACGGATATCGCGAAAATGGCGGATATCCTGAGAATCTCCCTGCCCGGTGCCCCCGGCTTCGCCCAACGATATGGCCTTGGGTCGAGGCATTTGATGAGCCGCAGTATACCCCTTTTTTGGACAATTTTCCAGGGGAATTAGGCCGCGGCATAGACCCCGGTGGTGGCTTTAAGCTTATGGGAAATTTAATTTTGTTCGAGGCACTTGGTGGGGCTGGGCCGGAGAGTGCCCGGGGCCCGGAGGGAGGTGCGCCGGGCGAACGCATGGCGCGCGGCGCCGAGCCCTTCGCCGCGCCTTAGTCGGCACCATCCGCTCGGCCCTGGGCCTCGGCGAGAGCGCCGAAGAAGGCCTCGGAGAGCCCGCCGTCGGAGGCCAGCCCAAGGTCCCTCTGGAAGGTGCGGATCGCGCTCTCTGTCATCGGCCCGGCGAGCCCATCGACCCGCCCATCGTAATAGCCTAGCTGTTTGAGCGCGCGCTGGGCGGCGAGCACAGGCAGACCGAATTCGTCCGCGCCGCGGGGCACCGCCGGACTCTCCAACGCGGCCTCTTGTGCCGCCGCGGCGGCCGCCTCGCGGAAGGCTTGCGCGCGCGCGCGCGCCGCGGCGATCTCCTCTTGGCTCATCACCTCCGTGAGCCGGCTCAGGCTGCCAGTCGCGAGCTCGGTCGACTCGCCGCCTTCGCGGGCGGCGAGCTCGAACCATTTGTAAGCTTCGACGAAGTCCCGTTCGACGCCGAGGCCGTTCGCGTACATGAGGCCGAGATTGTTTTGCGCCAAGGCGTCGTCTCGTGCAGCCGCAAGCCGGTACCAGCGGAGCGCCTCCGGGAAGTCCTGCCGTACGCCCTGCCCGTATTGATACATGATCCCGAGGTTCGTTTGCGCGAGCGCGAAACCACCTTCCGCGGCGCGCAGGTACCATTGGGCGGCGAGGATTTGGT
>JAPUJA010000033.1 GCA_027296525.1 Pseudomonadota bacterium
GTAAACGCGGCGGCAGAGTTGCGCCAGAATCGCCGCCTGATAACCCGAGCCCGTCCCGACTTCGAGCACCTTCATGGTCTTGTCGACCTCGAGCGCTTCGGTCATCGCGGCGACGACCAAGGGCTGACTGATCGTCTGCCCCTCGCCGATCGGGAGCGCGATGTTGTCATAGGCTTGCGCATGAATCTGTTCGGGAATGAATTTTCCCCGGGACACACGCTCGATTGCCGACAGGACGCGCGTATCGCTCACGCCATTTTGGCGGAGCTCCATGATCAGGCGAACGATCCGGGGATCGGCGTTCATCGAAGCGTCTCGCGCAGTTTCTTCAGGGTCGGCCGGTGGGTGAGGTCGAGATGGAGCGGGGTAATGGCGATCGCGCCTCGATTGATGGCGTCGAGATCGGAGCCCGGCTTGCCGGCGATGTCCTCGCGGACATCGCGCAACCAATAATAGGGATTGCCGCGAAGGTCGATGCGCTCTTCCAGGAGATCACCCATCTTATGACGCCCCTGGGCCACGACCTCGAGCCCGATAACCTCCTTCGGCGGGTGATCGGGAAAATTGACGTTGATCAACACGTCCCGCGGCCAGCCGGCCTTGAGCAACTTCCGGATCACGGTCGGCGCCCAGTGCTCCGCCGTCTTCCAAGGCGCGCGCCCACGGTCGCGCTCATAGCTCTGGCTCAGCGCGATCGCGGGCACGCCGAGGAGTGTCGCCTCCATCGCGGCCGCGATGGTGCCCGAATAAGTCACGTCTTCGCCCATATTCTCGCCGCGATTGACGCCGGAAAGCACCAAGTCGGGCGGCTTGCCCTTCAAGACCTTGTTGAATGCGAGAAAGATGCAGTCGGTGGGCGTGCCGTTCACGGCGTAGCGACGCGCCGAGACCTTCCGGAGCCGCAAGGGGACATGAAGGGTGAGCGCATGGGAGGCCGCGCTCTGCTCGCCCTCGGGCGCGACGATCCAGATGTCGTCCGAGAGCTTGCGCGCGGCACGCTGCAGGACCTTGAAGCCCGGAGCGTGTATCCCGTCGTCGTTGCAGAGCAGGATGCGCATGCGCCTATTGCTTCCCTATCGAGTTTCGCGACACGCGCCTCACCCTTTCGACAGGCTCGAGGCGAGGCTTGTGGCGCGAGGCGGAAAACCATGCCTCATGCTTTGTCTGTCGCAGCATGTGGACGCCGGCGCATGGCGAGCAAGGCCAGGATTCGTCCATTTACGTCCTCCTGGAGGAGGCTGCGTTCGTCATTGGCCGGGCGCGATCCTCTCGAGCCCGCCCATGTGGGGGCGCAAGGCGTCCGGCACGGTGAGGGAACCGTCCGCGTTCTGATAGTTCTCGAGTATCGCCACCAGGGTCCGCCCCACGGCGAGGCCGGAGCCGTTGAGCGTGTGCACGAAGCGGGGCGCCTTCTCATTCTTCGGACGAAAGCGCGCCTTCATGCGCCGGGCCTGAAAGTCGCCGCAATTGGAACAGCTCGATATCTCGCGGTAGGCGCCTTGGCCGGGCAGCCACACCTCGATGTCGTAGGTCTTGCGTGCGGCGAAGCCCATATCGCCCGCCGAGAGCACGATCACGCGGTAGGGCAGCCCAAGGCGCTTCAAGACCTCCTCGGCACAAGCGGTCATGCGCTCGTGCTCGTCATTCGAGTGCTCGGGATGGGCGATGCTCACGAGCTCGACCTTGGTGAACTGGTGCTGGCGGATCATCCCGCGGGTGTCCTTGCCCGCCGCGCCCGCCTCGGCCCGGAAGCAGGGCGTCGCGGCGGTAAAGCGCAGCGGCAGGCTTTTCTCGTCGAGAATCTCGCCGCCCACGAGATTGGTGAGCGGCATCTCGGCTGTGGGGATCAGATAGTATCCGCTGGTCGTTTGGAAAAGGTCTTCTTTGAACTTCGGCAGGTTGCCGGTGCCGAAGGCCGTCTCTTCGCGCACGAGCACGGGCGGGCTTACTTCCGTGTAGCCGAACTCGCCCGTGTGCAGATCGAGCATGAAGGCGGCGATGGCGCGCTCGAGCCGCGCGAGCGCACCCGACAGCACGACGAAACGTGCGCCCGAGAGTTTCGCGGCCCGCTCGAAGTCCATGAGCCCCAGACCCTCGCCGAGGTCGAAATGCGGCTTCGGCTCGAAGGCGAAATCCGGTTTTTCGCCGACCACGCGCAATTCCACATTGGCGCTCTCATCGAGACCCTCGGGCACGTCTTCGGCGGGAAGATTGGGAAGACCCACGAGAATCGCCCGGAGTTCGTCGGCAAACGACTGATCCGCCACTTCGAGGAGGCGCGCCTGCTCCTTGATCCCGTTGACCTCCTCGACCAAGTTGGCGGCGTCATCGCCACGAGACTTGGCCTTGCCGATCTCCTTGGAGAGCTCATTGCGGCGCCTTTGGAGCTCTTGAAGCTCGGTCTGCGCGCCGCGCCGGCGCTGATCCAGATCGAGGATCCCCCTGGCCGCGCCCTCCAGCCCGCGCCGCGCCAGCCCGTGATCGAACTGGTCGGGATTTTCGCGGATCCACTTGACGTCAAACATCAGCGTTCCGTGCATACTCGACGTGATCGGATGGAAGGCCCTACCGCCGGCGAGGCGGCACGCCCGAGGCGGCACGCCGGGCCCGAGGCTCAGCGGCCTTGGTTGAAATCCGTTTCCTCGAAGCCTTCCTCGTCGGCTTCAAACTCTGCGTACTCCGCCGCGTCCTCCGCTTGGGCCCGGGCACGTTGCTTCTCCATGTACACGGCCAAGACGATCGACACCTCATAAAGCAGCAGGAGCGGAACGCCAAGCCCAATCTGGCTGATGATATCCGGGGGCGTGAGGATCGCCGCGCAGATGAAGATGACGATGATGATGTATTTGCGCTTCTTCCGAAGCGTGGCGGCCGTGACCAGCCCCGCCCGGGAAAGTAGGGTCAGGAGCACCGGGAGCTGGAAGCAGATCCCGAAGGCGAAGATGAGCTTCATCACGAGCGAAAGATATTCGGCCATCTTCGGCAGGAGCTCCGTCGGCAGACGGCCGTCCCCGCCCGGGTCCTGAAAGCTTACGAAGAAACTCCAGGCCTGGGGAAAGATGAAGTAGTAGACCAACGCGCCGCCCGAGTAGAAGAGGAGCGGCGTCGCAATCAGAAAAGGAAAGAAGGCGCGCTTCTCGTTCTTGTAAAGCCCGGGGGCGACGAACAGCCAAATCTGTATCGAGAAGAGCGGGAAGCAGACGAAGAATGCCGTCCAGAACGAGACCTTCAATTTCGTAAAGAAGGCCTCAAGCAGATGGGTGTAGATGAGCTTCCCGTCATAGCCCATCTCCTCGAAGATTTCGGCGAGCGGGCGCACCAAATATTCGAAGATTTCATCGGAGACGAAGTACGCGCCGATGAAGGCGGCGATCAACCCGACGACGCAATAAAGCAGGCGGTTGCGCAGCTCGATGATATGATCGAGCAACGGCGCGCGGCTGTTTTCGACGCTGTCCGCCACCTGCTACGTTCCAATCAAGTTTTGGCCAATCAAGTTTTGGCCAATCAAGTCTTGGCCGATCAAGTTTTCGGTGGTGCCGCCTGGGTGTCCGGGGCCGCCGGTGCAGCGGGCTCCGTCGCCGGCGGAGCGATGCCGGACTCGACCGACGAGTCTTCGGCCGCTTTGACCGACGAGTCTTCGGCCGCTTTAGCCGACGGGTCTTTCTCGCCCGGCGGCGTCCCGCCATTTCCCGAATCCGGCCGGCTGCCTCCGTTCGCCTTCGAGGCGGGCTCGGCCGCTCCCGCGATTTTCCCCGTGGCCGCCTCCTCGACACGCCCCGCCGCGGCGAGTTCGCGGTTCGCCTCTTCGAGCTCCTTGCGCACCTCGGCGAGCTCGTTCTGCTCCGCGATTTCTTCGAATTTACGGGTGAAATCGCGCGAATATTTGCGCGCCTTCCCCGACCAGCGGCCGATCGTACGCACGAGGCCGGGCAGGTCCTTGGGACCCACCACCACAAGCGCGATCACCGAGATGATCGCAATCTCGGTCCAACCGATGTCAAGCATCCCGGCCCAGCCCCGTTGAGCTCTGACGAACGCCGGCGCGCCGGGCTAGCTCTTCGCCGCCTCGTCCTCCTTGACCGTCGGATTGACCGACGCGTCCGCAGGGTTCCCGCTCGATGCGGCCGGCGTGGCGTCCTGGTTCAAAACCTTCGTCTCTTCGTCGGCCTGCCCTTCGCGCATGCCCGACTTGAAGTTCTTCACCCCCTTCGCAACGTCCCCCATCACCCTGGGCAGCTTGCCCGCGCCAAAGATGATGAGCACGATCGCGAGAATCAGGACGATTTGCCAAATTCCGATACTCATAGCGCTGTCACTCCTTTATTTGATCTCAATACGGCATCCCCCAGATTTCGCACATAATGGCAGAAACGCCGTTCCACCGCAACGCGCCTAGAGCTAAATCCTTAATATTATTA
>JAPUJA010000330.1 GCA_027296525.1 Pseudomonadota bacterium
GATCGCGCCCACGACCGCGCCCGAGACACTGCGCATGCCGCCCAGGATCAACATGGCGAGGGTGAGGAACACGGCATCGAAATAGAAACTCTTGGGGCTTATCGAGCCGATCAGGAAGGCGTACATGACGCCGCCGACCGAGATGATCGCGCCCGAGAGAACCCAGGCGAGGAGGCGCAACCCGCGCGCATTGACGCCCATCGAGGCCGCGGCCAGGAGGTTTTCGCTGCTCGCGCGCAGCTGCACCCCCGACTTCGAATCGCGGAAGAGCCGCGCGAAGACGACGATCCCGGCGGTAATGAGCATGAGCTGGACGACGTTCGTCTGGACCGGAATCCCATAGACCGCCCGGGGCCCCCGCGTGAGATCTATCCAATTCACGAACACCACATGGACGATGACGATGAGCGCCAACGTGATGATGGTGGCGGCGATCCCCGACTGGCGTGTGATCACGACGCCCGTGACGAAGGCGATCGCCGTGGACACGGCGACGCCGATGAGCGCCGCCACGAAAGCGGGAAACTCGACATGGGAGATGCCGAAAGGCGCGTGCGGCAGAATCGTGCTCTTGATCGTAATCGGGATCACGAGCACGGCGGCGACGTAGGCCGCGATTCCCATGAAGGTCACATGCCCGAGACTGGCCACGTTCGAATTGCCCATCGTGACCTGAAGGCCGACGACGATAATGAGATTGATCATGAAGATGTTGACGACGCGCATCTGAGCCGTCTCCGCGAAGAGAAGCGCGAGCACACCGATCAGGATCGGGATCAGTGCCAGCGCGAGGCCGCCACGCAAAGACAGAAGAAGAGGATTGCGCATCACCTAATCCCACATCGCGCGTTTACCGAAGATCCCCTGAGGCCTCACGATGAGGAGCCCGCCGACCAGACTGAAGACGAAGGCGTCGCGATAGCCGGCGATGCTCTCCGGCAGGATCACCTGGAAGACGACCTCCGCGACGCCGAGCACGAAGCCCCCGATCACCGCGCCCATGAGGCTCCCGAAGCCGCCGAGGACGGCGCCGACGAAGGCCTTCAACACGGGCGCGAAGCCCATGAAAGGGTCGACGGCGCCGCGCCGCGCCATGATGAACACCGCCGCAAGGCCGGCCAGAAACCCTGAGATGATGAAGGCCGCGAGCACGACCTGATTCGCCTTGATGCCCATGAGGCGCACGGTGTCGAAGTCCTTCGCCGCCGCCCGCATCGCGAGCCCGATGTTCGTTCCGCGCATGATCAAGAGCAACACGGTGAGCGCGATGCCCGTGACCGCACCCTCGAGCAACTGCAAGACCTGAATCTTGACAGGCCCAACGTCGATCAGTTGGTTGAAGAAGTCGGGCGTCGGTACGGCCTTGGGGCGCGTCGCGACGATGGTGACGAAGAAATTCTTGATGATGATGCTCAAGCCGAAGGCGGTGAGCAGCCCGGTTGTCGCGGGCGCGTTGCGTATCGGGCGGAAAGCGACGCGCTCGAACACGACGGCCGCGGCAATCGCGGCCAGGATGCCGATCGGGATGAGCCCCCAGGCGGTCGTGGGCGCCGCGAAAATGAACAGCGCGTACATCGTGTAGCCGGAGATCGTGATGAACTCGCCATGGGCAAAGTTCACGAGACCCATCACGCTGAACACGATGGCGAGGCCGAGCGCGAGAAGCGCGTACTCGCCACCGGTGCTCATCGCGTTGAGCGCCTGCTGGAGGACGTAATCCATCTTGGCTTGCCCCTTCCCCCCTCGCCCGCGCGCGCTTAAGCGGCGGTGGTCCCCCGGCCGAGATAGTGCTCCATGAGCTCCTCGGAAGCGGCCATCTCCTTGGCGTCCCCCTCATATCGGAGGCGGCCGGTGTTGAGCACATACGCCCGGTCCGCGAGCGCCAAGGCCTCATAGGCGTTTTGCTCGACGACGAGAATCGTGAGGCCCCGCTCGCGCAATCGGATCATGAGGTCGAAGATCTGCTCGACGAGACGAGGGGCAAGCCCGAGCGAAGGCTCGTCGAGCATCAGGAGCTTGGGCCGTGACATCATCGCGCGGGCGATCGCGAGCTGCTGCTGCTCGCCGCCCGAGAGCGTGCTCGCCCGCTGGGTGAAGCGTTCGCGCAGGACCGGAAACAGCTCGAGCATTTCGTCCATCACCCGCTTGACGCCCTTCTTGTCCTTTTGGGCGGCGGCACCGAGGCGCAGATTCTCACCCACGGTCAGATCGTCGAACACATGGCGGCCCTCGGGCGTCACCGTCACCCCCATGCGCACCACGTCCTCCGTGCGCTTGCGGGTGATGTCCACGCCCTCGAGCCGAACCTGACCCGAGGCAATCGGCACGAGCCCGATCACCGCCGAAATAAGAGTCGTCTTGCCCGCTCCGTTCGGGCCGAGGAGGGCGACGATCTCGCCCTCCTCAACCCGAATCGAAACGTCCTGGACGGCCCGAATGGCCCCGTAATTGACCGAGACCGAGTCGACCTCCAGCATCGGCTAGGGTTTCGGCACCCACTCCGAGTCGCCGGCCGGAACCCAGTCCGGCAGGATCTTCGTGAGCGGCACGAACGCGCCGTCCCTGACGGTGACCATGGTCATCTGTTTCAACGGCACGCCGCCATAGCCCTTGAAGGTGATCGAGCCGGGGGTGACCACCGGCAGGTTTTCGATATTCTTGATTTCGGCGTTGATCGCGGCCGGGTCGGAGGAACCCGCGGTCTCGATCGCATGACGCACGATCTCGACCGACTCACCGCCCAGACCGAAGAAGATGTTCTGGATCGTAAAGTCGCGGGCTTCGCATTCGTCGTAGAACCATTTGAGCTTGGTCCCCTCCGAGGGGAAGCCGTGGGTCGTGAAGGTCACGAGCTCGGCCCCCTTGCCGGCGATCTCCAGGAACACCGGATCGTCCCAGCCGTCGGTGCCCATGAGCGGGATCTCGACGCCGGCCGCCTTCATCTGGCGCGCGAACACGCCGCCGTCCGGCATGATGAAGGCGATGAAGATGACGTCGGGCCTGGGATCCATGGCCGCGAACTCGGTCACTTGAGGCGAGTAGTCGGTGGTGCCCCAGTTCCAGTTCATCTCACCCAGGACCTTGCCGCCGAGATGCTCAAAGGTCTCGCCGAAGAAGCGCGGGGTGGCGATCGAATAGCTCCCGATATCGTGCGAGATCATGAGATACGCGGTCTCCAAGCCCTGCTCCCGCGCGTAGTGCGCGGCGGCCGAGGCGGCGGCGTTGTCGCCGTAAGGCGTGAGATACGCGATCTCGGGGATCGCCGCAGGCCATTGCACCTGGGTCGAGCCGACCGAGATCACCGGGATGCTGTGCGGCAGCGCCTGCATGCCCGCCGGGATCAGCGTGTCGTCCGTCGGCGGACCGAAGAGCACAACCGCGCCCGAGTCGATGAGCTCCTGCGCCGCGGTGCCCGCAAGCGCCGGGTCGCTCTTCATGTCGCGCCAAAGCAGCTTCAACTTGGTGCCGCCCAAGACGCCGCCCTGGTCGTTGATGATGTCGACCATGCATTGCACGCCGGGCACGCTTCCATAGGGCGCGAGCTCGCCCGTCGCCGCGGCAACGTAGCCGAGAATGATCTCGTCCTCGGCCTTCGCAAGCTCACTCGAGGCGACGAGCCCGAAGCTCGCGACGAGCGCCAGAAGCGCCCCTGCTTTCATCCATCTCTTCATGGTCATGTCTTCCATCTCCCTTTCTGCAGTCAAGCAATGGGCTACCTGCCCGGTTTCTTCTGTCGTCTCTTCACGACCGCCGCCTAACCGGCGGCCCGGCGGCTTCGCCGCGAACCGATATAGACCTCGATCACCTTGGGGTCCTTCTGCACTTCGGCGGGCGGCCCTTCGGCGATCAACTCCCCCATATGGAGCACAGGGATGCGTTCGCACACGTTCATGATGAAACGCAAGTCGT
>JAPUJA010000331.1 GCA_027296525.1 Pseudomonadota bacterium
GGCCGGCCGAAGGCGATGGCCATGAGCGCGGCGGCGGTGTAGGGACCGACGCCGGGAAGCGCCAGAAGCGCGCTCTCGGTCTCGGGCAACGCGCCGGCGAAGTTCTCGACCACCCGTTGCGCGCAGGCGTGCAGATTGCGCGCGCGGGCGTAATAGCCGAGTCCCTGCCAAGCGTGCAGAACGTCCTCGAGGGGTGCTGCGGCGAGCCCCTCGAAGCCGGGCCAGCGCACGATGAAGGATTCGAAATAAGGCGTCGCCGTTACCGTCGTGGTTTGCTGGAGCATGATCTCGGCGAGCCACACGCGGTAAGGATCGGGCGCCTCGCCCGGATCCGCGCGCCAGGGAAAGCGGCGCCGGTGGCCGTCGTACCAGCTGAGAAGCGCGCCCACGAGGCGCCTAGCGGAGGCCGGAAGCCGCTCCGCGTCGCCTCGTTCGGCCTGAAGCTTGCCCATCGCCCGCCCGTCACGTAAAAGCCCCTTGATTGATGGCACGCACTATAGGTCCGAGCGCCAACGACGCCCAGCGTCGATGACGCCCAGCGTCGGTGACGCCCAGGGCCGTTTCCCTCCCCTGCCGGTGCCGCCCCATGCCGGGCGGCGCGAGCGAGAGTTTGCGAATATGACCGCCCCTCAACGCAAGGCATCGGGCTTTCGGCGAATCGACCGGGCGCTCGCCAAGGTCACCAAGCCGTTCTTTCGCGCGCGGGGCTTTGCGCTTGCGGATCTGCTCGCCCACTGGCCGGCCATCGTCGGCCCCGAACTCGCGGACAGCACCTGCCCGGAGAGGCTCGGCGCAAACGGCCAGCTTCGCATCCGCGTCGCCGGCCCGGCGGCGACCGAAATCCAGCATCTCGAGCCGCAGATATTGGAGCGGATCGCCGTCTATTTCGGCTATCGGGCCGTCCGGCGGCTCGTGCTCCTCCAGGGTCCCCTCCCGCCGACGCGGCGCGGCGATCCCGCGCCCCGGCCGACGCGCGAGGCTGAGGCGAGGCCGTGCGAAGGGCTCGAGAGGATCGCGCCATCCGAGCTCAGGAGCGCGCTGGAGCGCCTGGGGCGTGCCGTGGTTGCGCGCCTCTCGGCCCAGGACGTGCCCCGCGAGGCAATTGACTCCGCTGAAAAAAAGCACGCAAGCGCGCTTGAGCGGGCGGAGTCCGACCCGTATAATTAGCGCGCGAATCGGCTCGAGGAGTTTGCGCTTGCCGAACCGACGAGATTTTCTGCTCCTGCTGGGCGCGTCCGCGTTCCTGGCCGTCCCGTTCCGAAAGACTTCCGCGACCATGGCCCCCGAGCTGGGGGAGATGGTGCTCGGGGAGGAGGACGCGCCCGTGACGGTGATCGAATATTTCTCGCTCACCTGTCACCACTGCATGCGCTTCCATCAGGATGTCTTCCATCAGGTCGAGGAAACCTACATCGACACCGGCAAGATCCGCTTCGTGGCGCGCGATTTCCCGCTCAATGACCCGGCGCTTCGGGCCGCCATGGTCGCGCGCTGCCTGGGACGCGAGCGCTATTTCGGCTTCATCGCCGCCCTGTTCGACAATTTCGACCATTGGACCGGGGCCGACGATCCCATGAGGGCCCTCGCCCTGTTGGCGGCGCAGTCGGAGGGGATGAGCCGGGAGGACTTCGACGCCTGCGTCGCGAACACCGAGCTCGAGACCACCGTGCTCACCTCCTACTTGACCGGCATGACCGAGCACGAGGTGAGCGGCACGCCGACCTTCATCATCAACGGGCGGAAATTCGAAGACGTGACGAGCTTCGAGAAATTCGAAAAGATCGTCGAGCCGATTCTGTCGGGCATGTAGGCGGGGCACAGGCGTGCAATTCTCCCGACTCCGTCTTACCGGATTCAAATCCTTCGTCGACCCGACCGACCTCGTGATCGAGCCGGGCTTGACCGGCGTCGTCGGGCCCAACGGCTGCGGCAAGTCCAACCTCGTCGAGGCCGTGCGCTGGGTGATGGGCGAAAGCTCCGCCAAGCAGATGCGTGGCGGCGCCATGGACGACGTCATCTTCAGCGGCACGGCGAGCCGGCCCGCGCGCAACATCGCGGAGGTTTCGCTCACCCTCGACAACGCCGCGCGCGACGCCCCGGCCGCGTTCAACGATGCGAGCGAGATCGAGATCACCCGCCGCATCGAGCGCGAGAGCGGATCGATCTACCGGATCAACGGACGCGATGTGCGCGCCCGCGACGTTCAGCTCCTGTTCGCCGACGTCGCGACCGGCGCCCAAAGCCCGGCGCTCGTGGGCCAGGGCGAGATCGCGACCATCGTCTCGGCGAAACCCTCCGAGCGGCGCCGGCTGCTCGAAGAAGCGGCCGGGATCACCGGGCTCCACTCGCGCCGGCACGAGGCCGAGCTGCGCCTGCGCGGGGCGGAAACCAACATGGAGCGGGTCGAGGACGTCATACGAACGCTCGAGAGCCAGCTCCAGGGCTTGAAGCGCCAGGCGCGTCAGGCGCGCCGCTATCGGAACTTGAGCGGGCATATTCACCGCGCCCAGGCCCTTCTCTTCCATCTGCGCTGGCGCGAGCTCGAGCGCGAACTCGAAGCGGCCGGGAGGCGTTTGGCCGAGGTCGGCACCCGAGTCGCCGAACACACGCAAAAGGCCGCGGCCGCCACCACCGAGCAAAGCCACGCCGCCGAGTGCCTTCCTGACCTGCGCCAAGGCGAGGCTGAGGCAGCGGCGAGGCTCCACCGGCTCGAGCTCGAGCGTGACGGGCTCAACGCGGAGGAGGCGCGCATCGAGGAGCGCCGCCGCGACCTTGAGACGCGGATTCGCCAGATAGGCGACGATGTGGACCGCGAAGAGGCGCTCGCGGGCGACGCCGACGAGGCGATCACAGGGCTCGGAGTCGAGCAGGGCGCGCTCGAGGACATCCAAGCGGGCGAGCGCGAGATCGAGACGCGCGCGGCTGAGGCCATGGCTTCGGCCAGCGCCGCAGTGATCGAGCTCGACGCGCGCCTGACCGCACTCACCAAGCGGGTGGCGGCCGAGGAGGCCGAACGAAACGGCCTGAAGCGCCGGATCGCGGAGTTCGAGACGCGCGGCCAACGGATCGAACAACGGCTCGCCGAGGCGAGCGCCCAACGCGACGGCCTCCAGACCCAGGATCACGAGGCCAGCGGGCTCGAAGAGGCGGAAGCGGCGGTCGCCATCGAACGGGAGCGCCGCCAGGCCGCGCGCGAGCGGCTCGACGAGGCTCAAGCCGAACGCGCCCGCTGTCAGGCCGAGGAGGCGAAGGCGCGCGACGAATGGCAGGCCGCCGAGATCAAGCGCGACCGCCTGCGGGCTGAACAGGTCACGCTCTCCTCGCTGCTGGGTGCCCGTGACGCGACCTTCGGACCGCCGGTGTTGGACCAGCTCAAGGTCGATGGCGGCTACGAACCCGCCCTTGGCGCGGCCTTCGGCGACGAGCTTGCGGCCCCCACCGACGAGCGCGCGCCGGTTCACTGGTCGGTGTGCGAAGCGCCCGAGGCGCCTTCCCTGCCCGAGGGCGCCATGCCGCTCGATCGCGTCGTCAAGGCGCCGGCCGCGCTCAGGCGGCGGCTTTCCCAAATCGGCGTCGTCGAGGCGAGCGAAGGGGCGGCGCTCCGAGCAAAGCTCGCGCCGGGCCAGTGCCTGGTCAGCCGCGACGGCGCGATGTGGCGCTGGGACGGCTACACGGTGGCGCCCGACGCACCCGCCTCGGCCGCGACCCACCTCAAGCAACGTAAGCGCCTGGCCCAGCTCGACGGCGAGCTCGGCATCGCCGAGGCGGTGGCCGAACAGGCCGCGGCGGACCTGGAGGCGGCCCGCGCCACCGTCAAGGACGCGTCCGACTTGGAGGGAGAGGCGCACGCCGCCTTCCAGGCGACCGACGACACCCTGAGCGCGGCGTGGCACGCGCAAGGCGATCTGGTCGCGCAAACCGCGGTCGACGGGTCGCGGCGCCGTGCCCTCGCCGAGACGCTCGAACGGCTCAAGGGCGAGCTCGACGAAGCGAGCGGCGAGCTCGCGGCGACGCGCGCGGCCTTCGAGGCGCTCCCGGACGTTTCCCAAGGACGCCGCGAGATGGAGAGCCGGCAGCGCGAGCTCGTCGAGCGGCGGCGTGCGCTCGCCGAACGCCAGAGCGAGCATGACCGGCTCGCCCGGGAGGCGCAATTCAGGCGCGAGCGGATCGCGGCGATCACGCGCGAAATCGACGGCTGGCGCAGCCGAAAGGCGGGCGCAATGAGCCGGCTCGACGAGTTGAAGGAGCGCCGCGACGGGGCGCAGAACGAGCTCGAGCGCCTGGCCGAGCGACCCATCGAGATCGAAGCGAAGCGCCGGGCGCTGCTCGAAACCATCGGCGATGCCGAGGCCGCGCGCCGCCGGGCGGCGGATGCGCTCGCGAGCGCGGAAGAGCAGCTCGCGAATCTCGAGCGCACGAGCCGCGAGGCCGAGCGCACGCTTGGCAGCATGCGTGAAGAGCGCGTGCGCGCCGAAGCCGGACTCGACCAGGTGCGCCAGCTTCAGAAGAGCCTCGCGAGCCAAATCGCCGAACGGCTCGAGGCGAGCCCTGAGGAGTTGCCGGCCCTTGCCGAGCACGACCCGAGCGCACCGGCGCCCGAGGAACAAGTCATCGAGAAGCGGCTTGAGCGGCTCTTGCGCGAGCGCGAGAACATGGGCGCGGTCAACCTCCGCGCCGAGCAGGAAGCCGCAGAGCTCGAAGAGCAGATCACGACGCTCACGAAGGAGCACGCCGACCTCGAGGCGGCGATCGCGCGCCTCAGACAGGGCATCGCGAGCCTCAACCGCAAGGGGCGCGAGCGCATCCTCGCCGCCTTCGCGAAGATCGACGGCCATTTCGGCGCGTTGTTCAAGGATCTTTTCGGCGGCGGCAAGGCGGAGCTCAAGCTCGTCGAGTCCGACGACCCGCTGGAAGCCGGCCTCGAGATTCACGCGGCGCCGCCGGGCAAGAAAACCCGCGTGCTCTCGCTGCTTTCGGGCGGCGAACAGACCATGACGGGGCTTACGCTGCTGTTCGCGGTCTTTCTCACGAACCCCGCGCCGATCTGCGTGCTCGACGAGGCGGACGCCGCGCTCGACGACTCCAATGTCGAACGGTTCTGCCGGCTGGTGGCGAACATCGCGGACCAGACGGCGACCCGTTTCATGGTCATCACCCACAACCGGATCACCATGGCGAGCGTCGACCGGCTGTTCGGCGTCACCATGGGCGAACAGGGCGTTTCGCAGCTCGTTTCGGTCGATTTGGAGACCGCGGAAGAGTTCCGCGAAACGGCGTAAAATACAATAAATTCAACATGTTATCCAGATGGCTTTGATTCTTGACAGCCCCTGGAGGAGTTCCTATGGTGCACGCGCCCTCAAGGGGGCCGGGGGGCCTTGGGAGCGGGGTTCGCGGGGTGTCGATGGCCAAGGACGAACGCCCTTCGCCGCTGAAAGACCTCGAGACCCGTCTGCGCAAGGCCCGGGAAGGTGACCACCCGGGCGATCACGACCGCTCTTTCGCAACGGGCCTCGGCCAAGCGATGAGCCTCGTCATCGAGATGGCGGCGGGTCTCGCGGCCGGGGTCTTACTGGGATGGCTGCTGGACAGCTGGCTCGGAACCGAGCCTTGGCTGCTGGTGGTCTTCATTTTTGCCGGGATGGGCGCCGGCCTGCTCAACGCCTATCGCCGCGCGCAACGCTTCGGCGCGGGCGCCGAGCCGAACAAGCCCCCGCAAGAAGGGGACGGCCCGAGTGAAGATACGTAAGGGTTAAAGAGGAAGATCAACTCGTGGCGGCCGAAGAACATCACAGCCCCCTCGATCAATTCGCCATCAACCGGATCGTCGACATCGATCTCGGCGGTCTCGATGCGTCGTTCACCAACTCGGCGGTGATGATGACGGTCTCCGTCGTGCTGATTACCGTGCTCATGGTCTTCGGCATGCGGCGGCGCGCCATGGTGCCGGGGCGATGGCAGTCGGTCGCCGAGATGAGCTACGAGTTGGTGGCGAAGATGCTGGGCGAGACGATCGGTCCGAAGGGCCGGCGTTTCTTCCCGATCATCTTCAGCCTGTTCATGTTCCTGCTCTTCGGCAACCTGCTCGGCCTGATTCCCTACAGCTTCACCTTCACGAGTCACCTCGCGATCACGTTCGTCCTGGCCGCCCTCGTCATTACGGCGGTGATCGTCATCGGGCTCATCAAACACAAGCACCGTTTCTTCAAGCTGTTCCTGCCGTCAGGCGTTCCGATTTTCCTGGCGCCGCTTCTGGTGCCGATCGAGGTCGTGTCTTTCCTTGCCCGCCCGATCAGCCTCTCGGTACGGCTCTTCGCCAACATGATGGCCGGACACACCATGATGCACGTGTTCGCCGGCTTCGTCTTCTCACTCGGTTTTCTGGGCTTTGCGCCGTTCCTCTTCATCGTCGCGCTCTACGGGCTCGAGTTCATCATCGCGGTGCTCCAGGCTTATGTGTTCGCGATCCTCACATGCCTCTATCTGGCCGACGCGATCCATCTGGAGCATTGACGCGTCAAATCGAACGTCAAGCATCTGAAAGAAGGGAAAATGAATCATGGACATTGAAGCGGCAAAACTGATTGGAGGCGGGCTCGCCACCATCGGCGTGGCGGGTGCCGGCGTCGGCATCGGCACGATTTTCGGAAGCTACGTCTCGGCCGCCGGGCGAAACCCGGCCGCGGCGCCGAAGCTGTTCGGCAATGTGCTCCTTGGATTCGCCTTGACCGAGGCCGTCGCGCTCTACGCCCTGGTCATGGCGTTCTTGATCCTGTTCGGTTGAGCCGAACCGGGCGCGGGTCAAACCGCCCCCGGTTGAGGAAGTCCGATGCCGCAGCTCAACATCCCCGATTACGCGCCGCAGTTCATCTGGCTCGTCATCACCTTCGTCGCCCTCGTCCTGCTCATGTGGAAGGTCGCGCTGCCCAGGGTGCGCATCGTTCTCGAGGAGCGCGAACGGCGCATCAAGGGCGACCTCGCCCAGGCCGAGCAACTGAGAGAAGAGGCCGAACGGCTGCTCGAAGCCTATGACACGGCGATCGCCGAGGCGAGGGGGCAAGCTCAAAGCCTCATCGTCAAGGTGCAACAGGAGATCGCGGAGGACGCCGCACAACGGAAGGCCGAAATCGAGCGGGAGCTCACGGCCAAGGCGGCCGAGGCCGAGGCGCGCATCGGCCGGGCCAAGGCCGAGGCGATGGGCGAGGTCCAGACGCTCGCGACCGAGGTTGCGCGCGCCGCGACGGCCCGCCTGATCGGCACCGAGCCCGATGAGAGCGCCGCCGGGGCCGCGGTCGCGGCCGAACTCGGACGCGGGGGCTCGGGCTGATGGAGTTCCTTGAATCGGCGAATTTCTGGATTCTCGCGGCCTTCCTGCTGTTCATCGGGCTCGTCGTCAAGAAGGGCTATCGAAAGGTGGTGACGATCCTGGACGAGCGCGCGAGCAAGATCGAGGCCGAGCTCGACCAGGCGCGCACGCTCCGCGAAGAGGCCCAGGAGCTCCTCTCGAGCTATCAGAAGAAGCAGCGCGAGGCCGCGAAGGAGACCGAGGCGATCCTCGAGTTCGCCAAGGAAGAGGCCGAACGCAAGAACGAACGGGCCAAGCGCGATCTCGAGATCTTCGTCGCGCGCCGCACGGAACAGGCCGTACAGGCGATCGCCCAGGCCGAGGTGCAAGCCACGAAGGAGGTGCGCAACGCGGCCATCGATGCCGCGCTCGGCGCGACCGCGCGCCTCATCCGCGAAAATCTCGACGAGCGCCGTGCGGACGCGCTGCTCGACGAAGCGGTCGCCGAGCTTTCCAAGAAACCCCACTGATCATGTGAGCCCCCGACGGGTGCCGTGCCCGCGAGCCGAAGCTCGGCCGGAGGGACGCGACCCCTTCGCGCCTCTACTCGGCGGCCGCGGCTTGTGCGTTCGCGCGCCAGCGAAGCCGAGGGTGCCGTGCGGCGCGGGTTTCGTTCAGACGCCGCCGCGGCGCGTGGCGCGGCGCCTCGTGAAAGAGCGCTTCCTCGCCCGCCTTGGCCTTGGCGGCGAGCGTGCGGAGGGTTTCGATGAAGAGATCGAGACTCGCCTTGCTCTCGCTCTCGGTGGGCTCCACCAGAAGCGCACCATGCACGACGAGCGGGAAATAGACCGTCATCGGATGATAGCCCTCGTCGATGAGCGCCTTGGAGAAGTCATGGGTCGTGACCCCTGTGCCCTCCAGGAAAGTGTCGTCGAACAGGCATTCATGCATGCACCCGCCCTCGAAAGCGGGGCTGAGCGAGTCTTTGGTGCGCGCGAGCACATAGTTGGCGGCGAGCACGGCGTCTTCGCTCACCTGCCTCAGGCCGTCGCCGCCGTGACTCAGCATGTAGGCGAGCGCGCGAATGAACATGCCGGTCTGGCCGTGGAACCCTTTGAGCCGGCCGAAGGACTTGGCCGCCTCCGGGCCGTGCTCGACGAGTCGAAAGCCGGTTTCGTCATGGACCAGCTGCGGAAACGGCGCGAACGGGCTGAGCTCGGCGGTCAGCGCGACCGGGCCGCTGCCCGGGCCGCCGCCGCCATGGGGCGTCGAGAAGGTCTTGTGCAGGTTGATATGCATGGCATCGACGCCGAGATCACCCGGACGCACGCGTCCCACGAGCGCGTTGAAGTTCGCGCCGTCGAGATAGACATAGCCGCCGACGGCGTGCACCGCCTCGGCGATCTCGATGATCTCGTCTTCGAACAGCCCACAGGTGCTCGGATTGGTGATCATGAGCGCGGCGACATCGGAATCGAGGCGCGCCTTGAGCTCGGCCGAGTCCACCCGCCCGCGCGCATTCGCGGGCAGCGCGTCCACTTCGTAGCCGAGGGCGGCGGCCGTCGCCGGGTTCGTGCCGTGGGCCGATTCAGGGACCAACACGCGCTTGCGCGCATCGCCCCGATCCTCGAGCGCCGTGCGGATGGTCATCATGCCGCAGAGTTCGCCATGGGCGCCGGCCCCGGGCGAGAGCGCGAGCGCGGGCATGCCGGTGAGCGTCGAAAGCCAGTGGCTCAGCTGATCGAAGAGCTCGAGCACGCCTTGCACGGTCGAGGCCGGCTGGAGCGGATGAAGATCGGCGAGCCCTTCGAGCCGGGCGAGCTTCTCATTGAGGCGCGGGTTGTGCTTCATCGTGCAGGAGCCGAGCGGAAAGAGTCCGCTGTCGATGCCATAGTTCTTCTGGCTGAGGCGCGTGAAGTGGCGCACGACCTCGGGCTCCGAGAGGCCCGGAAGGCCCACGGGCGCGCGCCGGGCAAGACCGCCCAGGCGGTCCTCGTCGAGCGTGAGCGGGGCGAAATCGACCCCCGAGCGTCCCGGCGCGTCCTGCTCGAAGATCAAGGGCTCCTCGAGCATGAGCGCCCGGTTTCCGGTCGAGCGCCCCTCGAGGCCCGCGCGAGCCGTCATCTCAAAACCTCCGCGAGGCCCTCGACGAGCGCCTCGATCTCGGCCTCGCTCGTCAGCTCGGTCGCGGCGACGAGCAGGAGAGGCGCGAGATCGGGGTGATGCGGATAGAGCCGCGAGGCCGGCACGCCTGCGAGGATTCCCACCCCGGCCAAACGCTCGACGAGCTCGGCCGCCGGGCCCGGAAGACGGATGGTGAACTCATTGAAGAAAGTCTCATTGACGAGCTCGACCCCCTCGAGGCTCGAGAGCCGCTCGCAGAGCTCGAGCGCCGCGGCGTGATTGTGCGCCGCCAGACGCCTTAAACCCTCTTCGCCAAGCAGCGAGAGGTGGATGGCGAAGGCGAGCGCGCACAGGCCCGAATTCGTGCAGATGTTGCTCGTCGCCTTCTCGCGCCGGATATGCTGCTCGCGCGTCGCGAGGGTGAGAACGAAGCCGCGGCGCCCCTCCTCATCCACCGTTTCGCCGCACAACCGCCCGGGCATCTGGCGCACATGCTTCTGGCGGCAGGCGAGGAGTCCGACCGTCGGCCCGCCGAAGCTCATCGGGTTTCCGAGGGACTGCCCTTCGCCGGCCACGATGTCCGCGCCCATGGCGCCCGGCGGCTCGAGCGCCCCGAGCGAGACGACCTCGGTTACGACCGCGACGAGCAGCGCGCCGGCAGCGTGACAGGCCTCGGCGATCGGCGCGAGATCGCGCAGGCCCCCGAAGACGCCCGGATTCTGCAGGACGACGCACGCCGTCTCTTGATCGATACGCGCCGCGATGTCTTCGCTTCCCCGAATGTCGGGATCGAGGCTTTCGACCTCGGTGCGGCCGAAGCGGCTCAAGGTTTCCACCACCTCCCGGTAATGGGGATGCAGTGTCCCGGACAGCACGGCCTTGCCGCGACGGGTCACACGCCGCGCCATGAGCACCGCCTCGCCGCAGGCGGTCGCCCCGTCATACATCGAGGCGTTCGCGACCTCCATGCCGGTCAGAAGCGCCACCTGGGTCTGAAACTCGAAGAGCACCTGGAGCGTGCCCTGGGAGATCTCGGGCTGATAGGGCGTGTAGGAGGTCAGAAACTCGCCCCGTTGAATGAGATGATCGACGCTCGCCGGAATGTGATGGCGGTAGGCGCCGGCGCCTAGGAAGCTTGGCGTCGCGGTCGTTCCGAGGTTTTTTCGAGCGAGCTCGCCGATCGCGCGCGCGACCTCGATTTCGCTTGCGTGGTCCGGGAGCTCGAGCGGGCGTGTGAGCCGGGCGCTCTCGGGCACATCGGCGAAAAGCTCGTCGATCGAGGCGACGCCGATGGCCCCGAGCATCTGGGCGCGATCGGCGTCGGTGAGCGGGAGATAACGCATCACTCGAGACCCGCGATGAAGTCCTCATAGGCCGCCTCGTCCAAGAGGCCATCGAGCTCCCCGGGATCGCTGAGGCGGAGCTTGAGAAACCAGCCCTCATCCAGCGGCGAACTGTTCACGATCGAGGGATCGTCGGCGAGCGCGCCGTTGACCTCGATGACCTCGCCGCTCAAGGGCGCGTAGATCTCGCTCGCCGCCTTGACCGATTCGATGACCGCGGCCTCATCGCCTCGGGCCACCGCCTTGCCGCCTTCGGGCAGCTCGACATGGACCACATCGCCCAGCTGGTCCTGCGCGTAATCGGAGATCCCGATCGTGGCGACATCGCCCTCGATGCGCACCCACTCGTGATCCTTCGTGTATTTCAGAGCGTTCATGGCATTCCCTTTCGTCTCTCGGACTCAGGCTTGCGATAGCGGTGCGGAACAAACGGAAGCCGGACCACCTCCGCCTCTCGAGCCTTGCCACGAATGATGAGCCGGACCGGCGTGCCGGGGCGGGCTTGAGCGCTCGCGACATAGCCCATGGCGACGGGCGCCGCGAGCGTCGGTCCGAAACCGCCGCTGGTGATGCGCCCAATCGGGACCCCCTCGAGATCCTGGACCTCCGTGCCCTCGCGCGCGGGCGCCGCGCCCAAGGGGCGCACGCCGACGCGCCGGCGCGCGGCCCCTTCTTCGAGCTGCCGGCGGATCACCGGCCAGCCCGGGAAGCCGCCTTCGCGGCGGCGGCGTTTGCCGATCGTCCAGGCGAGGCCCGCCTCGATCGGCGTCGTCGAGAGGTCGATGTCATGGCCATGGAGGCAGAGCCCCGCCTCGAGCCTGAGCGAATCCCGCGCGCCGAGCCCGGCGGGCGCGACCTCGGGCTCGTCGAGCAGCCGGCGCGCAAGCGCCTCGGCCTCAGATGCCGCAAGCGAGATCTCGAATCCGTCCTCGCCCGTATAGCCCGAGCGCGACACGAGCGCATCGATGCCCGCCACCTTCATCGGCGCCGCCCGCATGAAGACGAGTCCCGAGCAATCGGGCGCGTGACGTGCGAGCACGGCCTCCGCGGACGGACCCTGAAGGGCGATCAGCGCCCGGCTCTCCAGCGCCCGAGCCGGGCAACCGGGCCCCAAGGCGCGGGTCAGATGGGCGAGATCCGCCTTCTTGCACGCCGCGTTGACGACCAGCATCCAGCCCTCCTCGAGGCGGACCACGATGAGATCGTCGAGGATGCCGGCCGCCTCGTCCGTGAACATGGTGTAACGCATCTCGCCGGGACGAAGCTCGGTGAGATCGGCGGGCACCAGCCTTTCCAGCTCCTCGCCCGCCGAAGCGGTGCCGAGCGCGATCTGGCCCATATGGGAAACGTCGAAGAGCGCGGCTTCACTGCGCGCATGGCGATGCTCGGCGATGATCCCGGCGGGGTAGCGCACGGGCAACTCATGGCCGGCGAAGGCGACCATCTTGCCGCCGAGTTCGATATGAAGCGCATGGAGAGGCGTGCGAAGAATCTCGTCGGAGGTTCCCCTATCGCGACGCGCTTGGTCCAAGCTCTCCTCCAGGGTCCTCAGACAGACGCCGCCCGCCGGCTTTCGCCTAAAGCGATCCGCTGCCCCCTCTGTCTGTGAACCTGAAAGATTGACCGGAGGCGTGGTTCCGGCTTTCCCCTTCGGTGAGGCGCGCCCCAAAGCGGCGCCTGCTCTCCAGAGCGACCTTGCCCTACGGTCCGTTTGCCTGAGAGTTTCCGGGGCGGTTGCTCCTTCGGCGCCGGGCGGAGGCGTCCTGTGACGGTCGGCCCGCCGGTCTCTCCCGCAGGGCTTATCGGCTCGGTCGAAGAATCCACTCGTCGAACGATTCTAGTCGCGCGCAGGCCGAGGTCAACCGTTCCGACGCCGGGCCACCGTCGCCCCCTGGAGCCGTTTCAAAGCGATCGGAAACGGCTCTAGAGCTTGCCGTGGGTGCCATCGCAAAAGGGCGACTTGCCCGTGCGCTTGCAGCCGCACAGAAAAACCGTCTTGGATTTGTCGGCCTTGAAGACCTGGGGCGCGAGGCCAGTGCCCTTGTGGGAACCATCGCAATAGGGTTGCTTCTGGCTGCGTCCGCAGGCGCACCAGTAATATTCCTCGCCCGCTTCGACCTCGACCTGGAAGGGACCTTTCTGCGCGATCAGGGCATCCATTATGCTCGTCCCTCCTCCAGGCGATTCGATTGCAACCGGCGCATCCCTCCCCTTGGAAGGGGTGGCGGCCCCGACGGCCGACGCCGTCTTCGCCGTCTTGGCGCGCGCAATCTAAACGGCATCGATAGGGGGCACAAGCCGATGCCGAGGGCGCCCTTAAGTAAAGGCGCCACGCCCCAGGGGCTCGCGACGCCAGATCATATTCGTTAGGATGCGCCATGGCCGTCTATACCGAAGTCTCCAACGACGATATCGCCGCCTTCCTCGCCGAGTACGAGATCGGCCAGGCGCTCTCCTTCAAGGGCATCGCCGAGGGGGTGGAGAATACCAACTACCTGCTGATCGCCGAACGCGCGACCTTCATCGTCACGCTCTACGAGAAGCGCGTGCGCCCGGAGGATCTGCCCTTCTTCCTCGGGCTCATCGAGCATCTGGCGGAACGCGGCGTGGCCTGCCCGCGGCCCGTCCACGGGCGGGACGGGAAGGTGTTGCGAAGTCTGTGCGGCCGGCCCGCGGCGATCACGACCTTTCTGCCGGGCATCTGGCACCACCGCCCCGAGCCGCGCCACTGCGCGTTGTTGGGCGAGGCGCTCGCCGGGATGCATCTCACGAGCGCGGACTTCCCCTTGCGCCGGGCGAACAGCCTATCGGTATTGGGCTGGCGCCCGCTCTATGAGGCCTTGAACGGGCGGGCGGACGAGCTGCTCGAGGGCATGTCGGGGGAGCTCGACGGCGAGCTTAGGCGCACCGAAACAGACTGGCCCGAAGGGCTTCCGGCCGGCGTGATTCACGGGGATCTCTTCCCCGACAACGTCTTCTTCGAGCGGGACCGGCTCTCGGGCCTGATCGACTTCTACTTCGCGTGCAACGATTTCTTCGCCTACGATCTCGCGATCTGTCTCAACGCCTGGTGTTTCGAGCCCGACGGAAGCTTCAACATCACCAAGGCGCGGCATCTTCTTTCGGCCTACAGCCGGGTCCGGGGCTTCTCCGCGGACGAGCTTGCGGCCTTGCCGTTGCTCGCGCGCGGCGCGGCGCTGCGCTTCCTGCTCACGCGGCTCTACGATTGGTTCAACCATGCCGACGGCGTGCTGGTCAAACCCCATGACCCGATGGAATTCTATCGGATCTTGCGCTTTCATCAGGGCGTGACCGGCCCCGGCGCCTACGGCCTCGATCAGGCCGCATGAGCGCGCGCGAGCGCCCGCTCGTCGAAATCTACACGGACGGCGCCTGCCGAGGAAATCCCGGGCCGGGCGGCTGGGGCGCGCTCTTGCGTTGCAAGGGGGTCGAGCGCGAGCTCCACGGCGGCGAGCCCCAGAGCACGAACAACCGCATGGAACTCACGGCCGCGATCGTCGCCCTCGAGACGCTCACCCGTCCTTCGGAGATCGACCTTCACACCGACAGCAAGTACCTCAAGGACGGCATCACGACCTGGATACACGCCTGGAAGAAGAAGGGCTGGAAGACCGCGAACCGCAAGCCGGTCAAGAATCTCGATCTCTGGCACCGGCTCGACGAGGCGCTGTCACGGCATTCGGTCCGCTGGCACTGGGTGAAGGGTCATGCGGGCAGCCCGGGAAACGAGCGCGCCGACGAGCTCGCTCGCCGCGCGATCCCCGATGCCGAATGACCGAATGCCGCCGGCTCAAGCGTCTTTCAGCAGCTCTTCCGCGCTCGTCGAGGCCATTCCGTCCGGATCGTCCTCGACGTGGAGCGCCGTGACGACGCCGTCGTCGACGATCATCGAAAAGCGCGTCGAGCGCTGACCCAGACCGAAGCCCGAGGCATCGAGCTCGAGGCCCGTGGCTTCCGCGAACGCGCCGTTGCCGTCGGCGAGCATGCGGATGTTGCTCCCGACACCTTGGGCCGCGCCCCAGGCGCTCATGACCCAGGCGTCATTGACCGAGACGCAGGCGATCTCGTCGATCCCCTTCGCCCTGAGCGCATCGGCGTTCTTCAGATAGCTCGGCACATGCTCGGCCGAACAGGTCGGCGTGAACGCGCCGGGCACGCCGAAGATCGCCACGCGCCGGCCCTGGAAGAGCGCCTGAGAGTCCACATCCGACAAACCGTCGCCGTCGAGCTCCTTGAAATCGACCGCCGGAATCCGATCACCCACCTTGATGGTCATTCTTGTCTCCCCCCTTTTAAAGAGCGCCGGACGCGCGCCGAAACGGGCCCGCCCGGCCGATGCCGATTGGTTAACTATATAAGGTGCGAGAAGGCCCAAGAAAAGCCGCGCACGGGGAAAAGCATCATTAAAATAAAGTCATATTTTTCAATGAATTAAAGAGTATTCGCGTTCGCTAAACAGTTCTTAAGAAATCTTTTTGATCCTTATCAGACCGAGGGTTTATCATCAACAGACCGGCAGAAGTCGGATGCACGTAATGACGACCGAGACAGGCTATTTGGACGGCCATCTTCTCGTGGCGATGCCCACGATGAGCGATCCGCGGTTCGCGCGGACGGTGATCTACCTGTGCGCGCACACCGCCGATGGCGCGATGGGCCTGGTC
>JAPUJA010000332.1 GCA_027296525.1 Pseudomonadota bacterium
CGGCACCGCCGCCTGCCCGCCCTACCATCTCGCCGTCGTCATCGGCGGCACCTCCGCCGAGCAGAACCTCAAGACCGTCAAGCTCGCGAGCTGCCGCTATCTCGACCGCCTGCCCACCAAGGGCAGCGAACACGGCCACGCCTACCGGGATCTCAAGCTCGAAGAGATCCTGTTCGACTGCACGCGCAAGAACGGCATCGGCGCTCAGTTCGGCGGCAAATATTTTTGTCACGACGTCCGGGCGATCCGGCTGCCCCGGCACGGCGCTTCGCTTCCCATCGGGATCGGCGTCTCCTGCGCGGCCGACCGTCAAATGCTCGGCAAGATCACGGGCCAAGGCGCCTTCCTCGAAGAGCTCGAGACCAATCCGGCGCAATACATGCCGGAGGTGCCGGAAAAGACGCTCCAAGGGCCCGTCGTCGAGCTTGATCTCGGCCGGCCGATGGACGAGATCCGCCGGCGTTTGAGCGACCATCCCGTTAAGACGCGGCTCTCGCTCTCGGGCCCCATGATCGTCGCGCGCGACATCGCGCACGCCAGGATTCAGGCGCGGATCGAGCGCGGCGAGGCGATGCCCGACTATTTCCGCGACCACGTGGTCTATTACGCCGGCCCCGCCAAGCGGCCCGAGGGCTATGCCTCGGGAAGCTTCGGCCCGACCACGGCCGGGCGCATGGACTCCTACATCGACGCCTTCCAGGCGCTCGGCGGAAGTTTGGTCACGCTCGCCAAGGGCAACCGCTCGCCCGACGTGGCCAAGGCATGCAAGAAGCATGGCGGGTTCTATCTGGGCTCGATCGGCGGCCAGGGCGCGCGCGTGGGGCAAGACTACATCAAGAAGGTCGAGGTCCTTGAATACCCGGAGCTCGGCATGGAAGCGATCTGGCGGATCGAAGTCGAGGATTTCCCCGCCTTCATCGTGATCGACGACAAGGGCAACGACTTCTTCGCCCGTAAATAAGCCCGTCGAATGCCCCCGAGCCTCGAATTTCGCGACCACGTCCTCGACCTTCTGGCGCCGCTTGGCCCGGTGCGGGCACGCCGCATGTTCGGCGCCTTCGGGATCTTTCTCGACGGCCGGATGTTCGGCATCATCGAGGGCGACGCGCTTTATCTCAAGACCGACGAGGCGACGCGCGGCGACTTCGAGCACGCGGGAACGGCTCCCTTTACGTACCAATCACGCGGAAAGACCGTCGCCCTCACCTATTGGGAGGCGCCGAGCGAGCTCTTGGAGGAAGGCGACGAGCTCTGTTCCTGGGCGCAGAAGGCGATCGAGGCGTCTCTTCGCGCCAAGCCCGAAGCCAAACCTCGGAAAACCCGTCCTCGCCAACGCGCGTCCGCCCGATAAATGGGTTCAGCCGTCAGACATGACGACGCCCGGCCCACGGCCCGTGGCGGAGTCGAGAAGCACTCGGTCGTCGTGGCCGGACACGCCACGAGCGTTTCGCTCGAACCCGCCTTCTGGGAAGCCCTCGGCGAGATCGCCGGCTCCCGGGGCATGTCGATCGCCGGGCTCATTACCGAGATCGATCACGACCGGCGCGGCAATTTGTCGAGCGCGATTCGCCTCCACGCGCTCGACTGGCTGCGTGCGTCGAGGGGCGGCCCAACCGGATCAAGTTAGCGGGTTTTACCCTGTACGGCTCCAGACGCTTGCTCGACGAGGAAGGCCCCGCCCTTCAAGCGCGCGGTGAGATCGATATCGCGCAGTGAGCGGCCGCCGCGAATCAACGTCCGCAGATGGACGTTGATACTGCTGCTGACCCCTTCGAGCGCGGGGATCGGATCGGATTCGATCGGTATGAAGACGTCTTCGCCCGCGGACCCGTTCGAATCGGCGGCTTCGGGAAAGTAAGCATCGAAGTTGAGCCGGTCGATCTCGAGCTCCGCCCAAATCACCGTCCGATCCGCGAAGGCGACCGAGCCGTCGCCCGAGAGGCGCGTGGCGTCGAGGCGGAGATCGATATCGTTCAGTGCGACGCCATACTCGTTGGCCTCGACCCAGCAACCGAGGCTGAAGACGCGAAGGCGGTCGCTCGGCACATCACTTAAGTCGACGCCGAGCCAGCCGAGCACCGCGCGGAAATCATCCGCCATGCCTTCGACACGTCCGGCATACGCCCAGGCGTCCGGGGCGATATCCACTTGACCGAACACGGCGAGGTCGGCGCCACCCGGAAGCAACGCGGAACCCTGCTGGATCGTCACCACGCCGTCATCGAGCGCGGCCACGAGGACGACCTGGCGGATGACCCCCTGGCGGAAAACCAGCACGCCAACCGAGAGATCGAGCGACGCAGAGAGGTCGTCCGGCAGAACCCCGATGAGCGTATCGCCGATGGCTCCCGGCTCGATGGCCAGGAGCGGGACTTCGACACGCGCCCCTTGCGAGCTTTGCTCATCCGATTCGCCGGCCGGTGATTCCGTTCTTGGCCCCCCGGCGGCCTCGAGGACAGCGTCGAGATCGAAACGGCCCAGATCGATCTTGATATCGACAAACGGAGCTCGCCCTTCGAATCGGATCGCGAGGGCGCCCTCTCCTGTAAATTCCCCGAGCTGCAGCCTGAGCCCATCGACGCGCAAATCGCCCGAGCCGGTGCTCAAGCGGCCCTCGAGCCGGTAGGCTTCGTGCAGGATGGCTCCTCCGGTCGGAGGGGCAAGCCCCATGGCGCCCATCGTCTCGCCGATCCCCGTTCCCTCGAGGCGCAGCGTCCCGTCGATCGCGATGCCGTCCTCGAGAACACGAACCATCGCTTCGAACCCGGCCGTCGAGTCGGAACCGACGAGGGCAAGCGTGAGCGCGAAAGAAGCCGAGCGGTCCTTGGCGGTCCGGCCCTTCGAGAGGTCGAAGTCGAACGTGGCCCGCCCGATGGCGAATCGCCCGGACCCCCGAATCGCTCCGCTCCTTTCGAACGTCGACGCCTGTGCTTCGATCCGAGCAATCCGCTGCGCTCCAGCGATGCGCGGATCACGGTAGATCAAGGTGCCGTTCTCGATCGTGAGCCGTTCAGGATAGAGGGCGTCCGAGGCACCGGACGGTTCGGTTCCCTCAGGGTCCGTACCGCTCTTTTGTGTCCTGGCGAGTTGCCAGTTCGCGCCGCCGTCGTCAAAGCGCTCGAGTTCGAGCACGGGTTCAACGAGGATAAGCTCGCTGAGCTCGATCCGCCCCGTGATCAGCGCTCCGAGCTCCAAGGTCGCATCCACCGAGCGGACCGTGAGCAACTGATCGGCCGTCGCCTCAGGGTGATTGGCCACCCGGACGTCGCTCAAGGACAGGCGCGGTGAGGGCAGCAGGACCAGATCGAGCGACCCTTGGACCGTGACGGGGCGACCCAGCGCCTCACTCATGCGCTCGGCGAAGGTCGCCTTATAGCGCGACCAATCCACGAACTGCGGGCCAAGCCAGAGCGCGGCAAGCACGGCCAGGAGCAGAACCGCGAGCCCGTAAGCCGCCACGCGCCACAGCCCGCGGTGCTCTCCTTGCCGTTTGCCCCTCTCGATCAGCATGATGGTAATCCGCGTCGAACCTCGGCGTTAAGTAAAACAGACCGGACCGGCGAGCGACAGCCGCTCTATTCGCTTGACCTGGCTTGGGAGC
>JAPUJA010000333.1 GCA_027296525.1 Pseudomonadota bacterium
ATCCGACCATATGGAGACGTTTGATGGCGGTTGGTATGACCCGTCCACGATCTCGCGCCTAGTGATTTCCGCCTTCGAAAAGCGTCTCCAGGATCGGGCACTCGGGGATGTCGCCGCCTTCGCATTCGTCGGCCATGGCCAACAACACCGTCCGCATGCGCCCGAGGTCGGCGAGCTTGCCGGCGATGTCTTCCACGTGTTGGAGCGTGATCGTTCTCACTTGGTCACAGGTCGCATCGCCACCGTCGACGAGGCGCAGCAAGCCCCGGATATCCGCCAAGGTGAAGCCCAACTCGCGACCGCGGCGGACGAAATTCAGCCGCTTCACGGAATCGTCGCCGTAGCGGCGATAGCCGTTCGCACTCCGTGACGGCTCGGGGGCGAGGCCGATCCGTTCGTAATACCGGATGGTCTCGATGTGCACGCCCGTCAGCTTCGATAGCTCGCCGATGCGAAGTGTCATCACGAAATTTTGAACTTGACCCTGTAGGTGCTACGGGGTGGATATTAGCACGGAAGCTCGAGGTATGGGGAGCAATCTCGATGTCGGAACGCCAAGAAGCGTTATCACCCCTCGGTCGGTCCGGCGTGACCGTCGGGCTCGTTGCGCTCGGCGGCGTGTTCGGCGCGATCGCGGCCTCCTCGTGCTGCCTGGTTCCGTTGGCCCTGTTCGGACTCGGGCTCGGCGGGGCATGGATGGGCAATCTCGCGGCACTGTCGCCTTACCAACCGATCTTCATCGCGGCGACCGTCGCCTGTCTCGCCACGGGCTACTGGATGGTGTACGGCAAGCCCGATGTGGCGTGCGACGATGACCGATCCTGCGGCCGGCCTGGTTCTCGCCGATGGGTCTTGGTCGCGCTCTGGTCCGCGACCGGGCTGGTGATCGCGGCGGCGGCGTTTCCCTTTATCGGCCCCGGGTTGCTCGGCGTTTGAGGGAAGAAGGATGAAGACATGAGAACATTCCTCGGTGCCGCCACCATGGGCCTGGCACTTCTCGGGGCCTCGCCTGCTTTCGCCGCCGAGCAAACCGTGACGTTGAGCATCAGCGGTATGTGGTGCGCCGGGTGCGCCTACATGGTCAAGGAGACGCTTTGGGACGTCGAGGGCGTTCAGTTTGTCGAGGTATCGGCCCGCCGGAAGGATGCGATCGTGACCTTCGAGGACACCGAGACGGATGTCGCGACGTTGCTGGCGGCAACGTCCGGCGCCGGCTTTCCCTCGACGGTCATCGAGTAGCCGACCATGAGCGACAAGCCCATGGCCGTACTGATCACCGCTCTCGTCGTCGCTCCCTTCTGTGCGGCGTGCATCCTGGGCCCCGTGGTTCTCGGCTCGATGATAGCCGGGTTCTGGGGCTGGCTCTCGGGCAGCGGAGTTCTTGTTGGGGCCTCGGTCGTCATCATGGCCGCCGTCCTCGCCTACGCATTGAAGCGTCGAGGGAACCGTGGACGAGCCGCCTCGGCTGGCGCGGCAGAGCAAGCGGCGCGTCGCGACCTCGAAGCAACCGGAGGTACCAGCCATGAATAACCGCAAGCTGCTCGGCGTCGGCATCGTCGGGACGGTCGTCGCCGCGCTCTGCTGCTTCACCCCGCTCCTGGTCGTGTTGCTCGCTGCCGTCGGCCTCTCGACCGCGCTTGGGTGGTTGGACTACGTCCTGTTCCCCGCTCTCGCGTTCTTCATCGGGCTGACCGTCTATGCCGTCTATCGGCGGTGGCGGGCAACGGAGCGAGCATCGGAGCAAGGCTCATGAGCCAACTTCGCCCCATGACGGACAAACCAAACGGGCACTATGACCTCGCCGTCATCGGCGCGGGTTCGGCGGGCTTCTCGGCGGCGATCACGGCGGCGGCGCAGGGAGCGCAGGTCGCCTTGATCGGCCATGGCACGATCGGCGGGACTTGCGTCAACGTCGGCTGCGTGCCGTCCAAGACCTTGATCCGGGCCGCCGAGAGCTTGCATCAATCGAGGGCGGCGAGCCGCTTCTCCGGGATCTCGGCGACGGCGAGGATCGACGACTGGCGCGCCGTGATCGCGCAAAAGGACGAACTGGTGAGCGAGCTGCGCCAGGCCAAGTACCTCGATCTCTTGGCGGAATATGACACGCTGGCCTATCTCGACGGCCCCGCCCGGTTCACCTCGGGGGGCCTTGCCGTCAACGGGAGCAGCCTCGAGGCGGACAAGATCATCATTGTTACGGGATCGCGAGCCAGCGCGCCGAGCATACCGGGCATCGAGGACGTCCCCTATCTCACCAGCACGACGGCGCTCGAGCTCGAGGAGCTACCGCGCTCGCTGCTGGTCATCGGCGGCGGCTATATCGGCTGCGAGCTGGCCCAATTGTTCGCCCGCGCCGGGGTCGCGGTGACGATCGTCTGTCGTAGCCGCTTGCTCCCGGAAGCAGAGCCCGAGATCAGCGAAGCGCTCGCCGGCTTCTTTTCCGACGAAGGCATCGCCGTTCTGGACCACCTCACCTATCGAGCCATCGAGCGCAGCGATGCCGGCGCGAGCTTGACCGTTCATGGCGATGGCGGGAATAGAACCCTCGAAGCCGAGCTCGTTCTGAACGCCACCGGCCGGGTGGCCAACACGGAGGGGCTCGGGCTGGCAATGGCCGGGATCGCGCTCCGCGACAACGGCGCCATCCGGGTCGACGATCGGATGCGAACTTCGCGCCCGGGCGTCTATGCCGCGGGCGATGTGACCGGTCGGGACCAGTTCGTCTACATGGCCGCTTACGGCGCGAAGCTCGCGGCCGAGAACGCGCTGAACGGCGATGGCCGCCGTTACGACAACCTCGCCATGCCCGCCGTCGTCTTCACCGATCCCCAGGTGGCGAGCGTCGGCCTGACGGAGGCCCAGGCCAAGCTATCGGGCCACGCGGTGCGCACTTCGATCCTGCCGCTCGAATATGTTCCCCGAGCCCTCGCCGCACGCGACACACGAGGTCTCATCAAGCTCGTGGCGGACGCGGGGAGCGCGCGGTTGTTGGGCGCGCACATCCTGGCGCCGGAAGGCGCCGACAGCATCCAGACCGCCGCGATGGCGATCAAGGCCGCCATGAGCACGGTCGAATTGGGCGAGATGATCTTTCCCTATCTGACCACCGTCGAAGGCCTCAAGCTCGCCGCCCAGAGCTTCGACAAGGACGTGGCCATGCTCTCGTGCTGCGCCGGCTAGCCGTCCGGTAATGAACCGAGATGGGCGAGCGGCGGATATTTTCGAGCGCGCCGGCGACTTTTTCACCACGAGCCTGATGGGGGAGAACACCCCGGCGCTGCAAGAGCTATCGGTGGAGAGTTACCGGGCCCTGGTCGCGGGCGTGCCGGTGGCAGACCAGGCTTTGGCGGCCCGGACGGGATCGTCGGTCGCCACCGTCGCCTCCCTGCTCGCGAGGCACCCGGCCTCGACGATCGAGCGAGACGCCAGCGGGGCCATCATCGCCTTCAACGGTCTCAGCCAGAAACCAACCGCTCACCGCTTCGAGGTCGACGGCCGCGCGCTCTACGTTTGGTGTGTCTTCGACGCGCTCTTCCTGCCTCAAGTGCTCACCAAGACCGCGAAGCTCGCGACGAATTGCCCGATGACGGGCGAGGAGATCGAAGTCGCTATCGTGATCGATCGAGTGGACCGGGTCGAGCCCACGGGCATCGTCATGTCGATGGTGGCGCCCGAGCGACAAGCTTGCCGTGATGATCTACGCGGAGCGTTCTGCAATCGCGTGAGCTTCTTTCGAGACCGTAATGTTTTTGCCCGCGCGACGGATGGGCGAGCCGACGTCGCCGCTCTCGACGTCGAAGAGGCATTGAGCCTGGCGTGCCGCCGCAATCGGTTACGTTATCCCGATTTGGTGCTTCCGAGCGCGCCACGGAAAACATGAGCATCGGCGTTCAGATCAAGGGCAATCCTGGCACTTCGCAACCCACGCTCGCTTTCGACAGGGTGGTTTCTGCCTGCCGTAACGCATCGGGCTCAATATTGCACCGAGAGCCCGAAGGGCTACACTGATCCTCGGAACCCGCGGTCATTTGGGGAAGTCAGGTAATGGCTGATCGTGATCCCGTTCTCGGGCTGAAACCTATCGATGAACTCACCGTCAACGTGATCGTCGACAATGTCACGGACAATCTTTCATCGCTACAGGCAGGGGTTCAGCATGAACGGGAGTTTCTGCAGCTCCGGGGCATGACGACGCTTGCCGGCGAATGTCTCTGTTGCGCCGCTTGGGGCTTCTCGCTGGTTCTGAGCGCGCGTTGCGGCGACCAGACGCGGACACTGCTATTCGATACTGGCCCGGACGGTGCCGTCTTCGAGCGCAAC
>JAPUJA010000334.1 GCA_027296525.1 Pseudomonadota bacterium
ATGCCGCCCAGCTCCTCGACCTCCTGGATCAATTGCCAGGCCGCCGTCGCCACGCTGCCGGTGAGGCTTTCCACGTAATAGCTGCCGCCCAGGGGATCGACCACGTGGCCGACGCCGGATTCCTCGGCCAGGATCAGCTGCGTGTTGCGGGCGACCCGGGCCGAGAGTGGCGTGGGCAGCGCCATCGCCTCGTCGAAGGCGTTGGTGTGCAGCGATTGGGTCCCGCCGAGCGACGCCGCCATCGCCTCGACGGCGGTGCGCACGATATTGTTGTACGGAGACTGCTCGGTGAGCGAGACGCCCGAGGTCTGGCAGTGCGTGCGCAGCATCAGCGAGCGCGGGTCCTTGGGCTGGAAGGTGTCCTGCATCAGGTTCGCCCACAGGTAGCGCGCGGCGCGCAGCTTGGCGATCTCCATGAAGAAGTTCATGCCGATCGCGAAGAAGAACGAAAGCCGGGGCGCGAACTCGTCGATATCGAGCCCGCGCGCGAGCGCGGCGCGCGCGTATTCGAGCCCGTCGGCGAGCGTGAAGGCGAGCTCCTGAACCTGGGTCGCGCCCGCCTCCTGCATGTGATAGCCCGAGATCGAGATCGAATTGAACTTGGGCATGTTCTTCGCCGTGTATTCGATCACGTCGGCGACGATCCGCATGCTGGGCTCGGGCGGATAGATGTAGGTGTTGCGCACCATGAACTCTTTGAGGATATCGTTCTGGATCGTGCCGGAGAGCGCGGCCGGCAAAACCCCCTGCTCCTCCGCCGCGACGATGAAGCAGGCCATGGTGGGCAGCACCGCGCCGTTCATGGTCATCGAGACGCTCATCTTGTCGAGCGGGATGCCGTCGAGCAGGATCTTCATGTCCTCGACCGAGTCGATCGCGACGCCCGCCTTGCCGACATCGCCGACGACCCGGGGGTGATCGCTGTCATAGCCCCGATGGGTCGCGAGATCGAAGGCGATCGAGAGGCCCATCTGCCCGGCGGCGAGGTTCTTGCGGTAGAAGGCGTTCGACTCCTCCGCCGTCGAGAAGCCGGCATATTGGCGGATCGTCCAGGGCCGGTTGGCGTACATGGTCGCGCGCACGCCGCGGGTGAAGGGCGCAAAGCCCGGGAGGTTCCCGAGGCCCCCGATCTTCTCGAGGTCTTCGGCCGTGTAGAGGGGCTTGACCGGAATCCCTTCCGGCGTCTGCCAGACGAGCGCGTCCGGATCGCGCCGTTTAAGCTCCTCGCCCGCGAGCTTCCGCCAGTCCTTCAAGCTCTTCTTGGGGAAATCGGTCATCCCGCGCGCCTCGCCGCCCAAGCCGTGAAACCGGCCCTAATCGGCTGAATCGCCAATCCTTTTCGCAGTTGCGAAAGGCGAGTATGGCGCAAAGCGGGTTTTCCCGTCAACGCGGGGCGTTTGGGGGAGTGTCTCCGTTTGAATTCCCGCTGTCGGCCAAATGGAGACGTTCATTGGGATCGCGGCTTAAGGTCCCTAGTTCTCAGAAAGCGCCGCGCCCACCTCGCACTCCGCCCGGTCCCGCTCCCATTTCTCGACCAGCCCCGGCAGCGATACTGCTGGTCACACAAAACCAGAACAGATTAACATCGTGAGTGGCACAAACATGGGGGCAGGACAATGCTCGATATTCAAAAGATCGACCACGTCGGCATACGGATTCGCGAGAAACAACGGTCTATCGCGTTTTACGAAGACCTGGGCTTTGAACTGATTGTGGATACAGGCTTTGAGAAGGGTCACCCGATCATGATGCAACATTTATCAGGGATCGTGCTCAACCTGCTCGGCCCAAGCACAGAAGAGAAGGATGAGAACGTCCTCATGGACATCGAGCGACGTTTTACGGGCTACACACACATGGCCCTGAAGATCAACTCACTGGCCGACGCAGAGGCCTATCTTGCAGACAAAGGGATCGCGATCACCGGCCGCTTCTCCTTCAAGGACATGAACGCCATCTTCATCCGGGACCCCGATAGAAACGTGATTGAGTTTGACGATTATCCCGGTGATGACCCAGCTTCGCGACTCGTCTCACCCAGTGACGAAATCGACGCCTACGACTCACACCCTTAGTCGGAGCCGCGATAATTCTGACAAGGGCCATGAAATCCACGATTGGGCGGGAACCGCCTAATCGGTCTCTGGACCTGTGCGACCGCTTTGCAACTGCGAACCGGACATTGGAGCCAAATGCTCTTAGACGATTCTCTCTCGGTCCCCTCAAAGAGTGCCGAAGACACGCGAGGGCAAACATTCGAGATGAAGACCTATAGAGATCAACGCTTCACCAGCCGCAAGGTCGGCCTCGGGTCTTGGAGGAGCCAGTAAAGGACGTTGTCGCGAAATACAGGGCTTTTGGTCAGGTTGGCATGCTCCTCCGGGAGGAAGAGCACGGAATGAAAGGCAATAGGCGAGGTTGCGCGTTGTTGCCACTCACCACCCATGCGTTCGTCCATTAGTCCGCTATAGCGAGGAACTGTTCCGTCCCCATCGCCGTATCCGATAATATCGAACGAACCGTCCTCGGATGAAACGGAAGCAATCATCGGCGTCTGGTGGCCGTCTCCCAGGACAAGAAACATCTGCAGTCCGGGTGGCGGACTCGCAGGGCGATCCATGGCGCGCTGAAAAGCTTCCGCTCTCGCTAAAATCTTCTCCTGCAGTTTTAACGCCCGACGTCGACGTTCCTCCAAATCGCTCACGTCAGGCATCATATCGGCGAGTAGAGATTCTTGATCGGGAGCCGCGAGACCCCAGTGCATTCTTTCCCACAACCCAGGATCGAGAAGATCGGTGATCGGCTTATCCAGGTCGCCATCCCACACCACCACCTTGTGGCGAGCGCGCGGAACCAGTTGATAGGCCGATGGGAACGTCCCGATGAGTGCCGGCGGATAGAAGGGAAGGAACGGCCCAAGGTCCGTGCCGTTTACCAAGTTCTCGAAGGCCAGCACAGAGCCAGCGTTCGGCGTGCCCACGAAGACTACCCTCTCGACATATTTTGCTCCTTCCCAGGTGAGCTCTGGTTGTGAGCCGTCAGCGGGGAGATCCCGATCGCCATACATCAGGAAATAGCGAGTAACGAGACCACCCATCGAAAGTGTCGCGATATCGAACTTGACGTCTACGTTCTCTATGCCGAACCGCCGCTGATATTCGGCTTGAACATAAGCCCGCTTTTCTTTGATGAAATCGGCTAGTAAGCGCGCGGAGTCAACAATGTCTCTGCGCCAATCGTAAGGAAATTGAAAGCACGTAAAGTGGTCGGGGCCGTAGTCAATCTCTCCGGCCAGGCCCAGGGCTTCATCCCGGTAGCCGCCCACCCCCAGGACACGCAAAATGCCACCATAGACCTCGAGCTCGAATGGGATCCCGAGGACTGAGACGTGCGCCTTATCCAGCACGGCGACGGCCTCAACTTGGTCGCGCAGGAGCGCCAAGGGCTCACTTCCGTTCCCGACGGGCAATGAGAGCAGTCGAAGGCCCTCTGGATCCTTCGGATCGGCCGATAGAGCATCGTAAGCGCCCCAAACCATCATCTGAGTGGCCTGATCCTGAAGCTTCGAGCCGAGCAGACCTGGAATCACGATGATCGGATTGCGATCCGGTCCCTCGTACGAAGCGCTGGCGTTGTAAGTCATCGCGAGGTCAGGTCCGTGCGGTTCGGTTGAACACGCAGCGGATAGGGCGGAAACCGCAAAGAGTGTGCACCAAGCGAGCAAAAGCCTCACAACCGAGATCCCCCAGATGGCTCCCGCCAG
>JAPUJA010000335.1 GCA_027296525.1 Pseudomonadota bacterium
CGCGAAGCTCGTGCTCTTTTCGGTCAAGGTCGAGGACGGCGATATCTACGTGGACACCAAGAGCCGGGCGGCAGACTAGGCGCACGGGAGGTGCGACAGCACGGGAGGTGCGACAGCACGGGAGGTGCGACAGGTGAACGAGGGAGGAGCGTGAATGGCCGGAGACACCCGGGCGTCGATGAACATGACGGGGCCCGTGATGCGGGTGGGTGATGTCGCGGACGCTGTCGTCGAGGCCGCGCGCGAGGACAACCCGGACAAGGAGATCCTCGTCGACGATCACATCGCCTATCTGCGCATCCAGGCCGACGGGGAGTTGATCGTCCGTCGCGAGACGGTCGAGCAATATCTCGGACGGCCGTTCGAGATGCGTGAGCTCGAGGTCAACCTCTCCGGGTTCGCCGGGCAGATCGAGACACACACGGATTACATCCGTTTCTATCTGGAGAAGAAACTCTAACGCGCGAACGGTGTCGCGCGCCGGGAGATCGACGATGGCCTACGAAAAAGGACAGAAGACCTGGAGCTACCTGCTCGATAAGGGCGTCAAGCGCAAGCCCAGCGAGTACGAGGTGGTATCGGTCAACCTGCACTACCGAACGGACGACCCCGAGGTCCCGTTCGAGCTCGATCCCGATATCCCGATGAACCACTGGTTCCGGAAGTACGTCAACGAGAGCCCCCTCCAGCACGACGACTGGGACGACTTCCGCGACCCGGACCGGCACGTCTACCGCACCTACAATTTGATGCAGGACGGGCAGGAGAGCTACGTCGACGGCCTCCTGAACGAGTACAACGAGATCGGCCACGACGCGGAGCTTTCGGAGGAATGGGTCGAGGCGCTGGCGCGGCTCTACGCGCCCGGACGCTTTCTCATGCACACCGTCCAGATGGCCTCGGGCTACCTGCTTTCTGTTGCGCCGGCGAGCACGATCACCAACTGCGTCATCTTTCAGGACGGGGACGCCTTGCGGTGGGTCCAGCGCATCGCCTATCGCACGGCCGAGCTTGCCAAGAGCCGGTCCGGGAAAGGCTTCGGCGAAAAGGAGCGCGCCTTTTGGGAGAACGATCCCGCCTGGCAGGGCTTCCGCGAGCTCATGGAGAAGGTGCTCATCGCGTACGACTGGGGCGAGTCCTTCGTTTCCCTCAACCTCGTGGCGAAGCCGGCGATCGACGAGGCTTTCCTGCGCCAGTTCGCCCAGGCCGCCCGGCGCGAGGGCGATACGCTTCTCGCCATGCTGGCCGACGCCGCACTCGTCGACAGCGAGCGGCACCGACGCTGGACCGAGGCGCTCGTCGATTTCGCCTTACAGCGCGACGAAAACCGCCGGGTCATGGGCGATTGGCTGAGCAAATGGGCGCCGCTCGGGGATAAGGCGATCGAGGCCTTCTGCGAGGCCCTTCCCGGCGCACCCGAGGCCGCCAAAACGGCCACGCGCGGGGCCAGGGCGTTCCGCGCCGAGCTTGGCTTCGACGCCTAAGGCTCAGGGCCATAGGGGCCTCGGACGCGCTCGGGGCCTTGTCCGGCGATCGCGCCTCAAATGAGCGATAGCGAAGAGACCCGGCGCATTCGCGTCGAGGGCTGCGAGCGGTCCTATGATTGCGCCGCGGGCGATACGATCTTGCGCGCCGCACTCCGCGCCGGCCTGCCCTTTCCCTATGAGTGCAACTCGGGCTCCTGCGGCACATGCAAGTTCGAGCTCCTCGAGGGAGAGGTCGAATCCCTCTGGCCCGAGGCGCCCGGCCTCAAGGAACGGGACAAGCGCAAGGGAAAACGGCTCGGCTGCCAGTCGCGCCCTTTAAGCGACAGCGTCATTCGCTTCCGCGCGGACGAGTCCTGCATTCCACGCAAAACCCCGAAGGTCGTCGAGGCCAGGTTCACGGATCGGCGTCCGATGACCCACGACCTCGCGGAATTCGAGTTCCACACAGGAGAGACCGCCGATTTCCTCCCCGGACAATACGCGCTCCTCGAGCTTCCCGGGGTCACGGGGCTGCGCGCTTTTTCGATGTCGAACCTGCCGAACCCGGAGGGTGTCTGGCAGCTTCAGATCAAGAACTTCCCCGGCGGCGCGGGCTCGGCGGCGCTCTTCGAGCGGCTCAAAGTGGGCGATCGGGTCCGAATCGATGGGCCTTATGGGCTCGCCTATTTTCGGACCGATACCGAGCGCGACATCGTGTGCATCGCCGGCGGCTCCGGGATCGCTCCGATGATCTCGATCGCGCGCGCCCACGCGGCATCGCCCGGCGGGCTGACGCTCGACTTCTTCTATGGCGGGCGGGGGCCCGAGGACATCTGCGGGCGCGAGTTGCTCGAGACCCTTCCCGGCTTCGGCGAGCTCATCCGGTATCACCCCGTCATCTCGATGCCCGAACTCGACCCGGAAGGCCGATGGCGGGGGCCGACGGGCTTCGTTCACGAAGAGGCAGCCCGGCGGCTCAGCGACCTCGCCGATCACGAATACTACCTCGCGGGCCCGCCGCCGATGGTCGATGCGACCCTCAAGATGCTGGTCATCGAGCACAAAGTCCCGGTCGCCCAGATCCACTACGACCGCTTCTACTAGGGCGTGTTCTCATAACAGTCGGCTTGGTTGGGTTTAGATCTGCCTCGCTGATGTCCGTTCATAGCCACAAGCGGACTCTAAGATGTGCGTTGTGGCGACGCTCGCATGGAGCGCTTTAGGAGCACGACGGCAAGAAACGACCTCTGTCGGATTATATCGAGCCCAGCCACTGAGCCCTCAATCCAATTGCATATAGAAGCCAATATTGATCAGGCTGCCACTGTCGAAATTGACTTCGCGAGGCCAGGGAAACGAACGGATAACGTTTATATCGAGGCGTTCAACGCCGACCTTCGAGCCGAATGTCTGAATGCCTCATGGTTACTGTCAATGGGTGACGCCAGGCAGCCAATCGAGGAATGGAGAATCGACTGCAATGAAAACAGACCACACACGAGCCTTGGGAATTTGGCTCCAAAAAACTTTGCGGAGCAAGCTAACCAAGCCCGAAAGTTGCGTAGGCCCTGGACCAGAGGTGGGGGCAGGTCCAAGGGCCCCATCCCTAACATCAAGGATGGGCTGGTTTAAGACGGGGCAAGCGGTTCGACCTCCCATTCAAATTCCAGGATTAAGAGGCTGCCTCGATTAACTTTCGAGGATCGAGTCGCCTGCCGAGGGGGGAACGCCGCCCAGCGTCTGGACCAAAGATCGGGATCGTACTAATCTCGTTGGGCATTCACAGTGCCCTTGGACCCCTTGCTGGGAACGAGGCAAGGTGACCCATCACCGATCCGAGACCGGATATGCTCGGATCGGTGTCTGAGATCGAGCGGTAATCTCGGGTCGGCATTCAACAGGTGATGCAGCGGACGCCCGCGTAAAGGAGGGGAGAGATGTTCAGCAAAGAAGATAAGGAAAGGCCGAAAGTGAAGGAAGCTCCGGCAGGAATTTCCTCCATAGGGCAGACGAGCGGCCCAGAGCGGTCGGTCTTGGGCCCTGATCTGACGATCGTCGGAAATATCGAATGCAAGGATGATTTGGAGATTCAGGGAAGGGTCGAGGGGGATATCAAAAGCCGACACTTAACGCTGAGCGAGACGGCTCGCATTGATGGCTCGGTGATCGCCGACACCGTGCAACTCATGGGTTCCATAAAAGGGCAGATTAAGGCGA
>JAPUJA010000336.1 GCA_027296525.1 Pseudomonadota bacterium
CAGAGGAGATGGAACGCATGGAAACGGAAATAAAAACCTGCGCGGAGCTCAAAAAGGCGCCCGAGGAGTTTCGCGCCGCGCTCGAGAAGATCGTCATCAGCCATGCCGTGAACGAGCTCTACGGCGCTCAAGTCTTCGACGAGCCCGCGATCGCGCTCGCGCCCACGCCTTACGCCAAGTGGCTCACCTGCCGGGTCGCGATGGAGGAGTACGGCCACCATGTGCGCTTCAAGGAGCTCGGGCTCGAGATGGGGATTGCGCCCGAGAAGATGACGCCGAGCTCGAAGACGCCGCTCTCGATCTTCGAGTTTCCGCTTCAGACCTGGGCGGAGTTCTGCGTCATCAAGCTGCTCGCGGACCTCGGCGAGATCCTCCAGGTCGAAGATCTCCTTCACTGCCCCTTCATCCCGCTTCGCGATCTCGCGCGCATGACGATGCCCGAGGAACGTTTTCATGCCCAGTTCGGCAAGGACTTCTGCACCGAGCTTTGTGAGAGCGAGGCGGGCCGGGGCGCCGTGCAGGACGCGATCGACCGCTATTACCCTTATCTTCTCAAGTTTTTCGGGCGACCGAAGTCGAAGAACAACGCGATCTATCGCAAGTGGGGCATCAAACGGCGCAGGAACGAGGAGATGCTCGCCGACTACATTGCGCGTGCGCGCGAGCTCGTCGAGGACCACCTGGGGCTCGCACTTCCGGATGCCACCGGCGACGCGTGATCGGGGAGAGGAAAGGCGGGTGGCAAAGAGGGATCGCGAGGCCTTCCGGAGCGCCATCGGGCGCCAGAACCTGGCGCCCCTTTGGGACGTGCTCGACGCGCTCGTCACGCCCGAGCCGCGAAGCGCCTGCCGGCCCGCGCTCTGGCGCTATCAGGAGGTCCGTCCCGCTCTCATGGAATCGGGCGCGCTGATCAGTGCGAAGGAGGCGGTCCGGCGCGTGCTCGTGCTCGAAAACCCGGGCATGCCCGGGCAATCGCGGATCACGACCTCGCTCTATGCCGGGCTTCAGCTCATCCTGCCCGGTGAGGTCGCGCCGGCCCACCGGCACACCCAATCGGCGCTCCGCTTCGTGATCGAAGGCGAGGGGGCCTACACCGCGGTCTCCGGCGAGAAGACGCTGATGCGCGAGGGCGACTTCGTGATCACACCCTCCTGGGCGTGGCACGACCACGGCAACGAGTCGGATCGGCCCATGGTCTGGATGGATGGCCTCGACATCCCGCTCGTCCAGTTCCTGGACGCCTCCTTCGCCGAGAATTACCCCGAGGACCGCCACCCGCTCGAGAGACGCGAAGGCGATTCCCTCGCGCGCTACGGCTCGGGCTTGCTTCCCCTCGATCACCAGCCGGCGGGCGCCTCCTCGCCCGTCTTCAATTATCCTTACGCGCGCACCCGCGAGGCGCTCGAGACCATGCGCCGAGGCGAGGAATGGGACCCCTGCCACGGGCTGAAGCTCCGATATGTGAACCCTGAGAACGGCGACTTCGCGATGCCGACCATGGGGACCTTCATGCAGCTCCTTCCCAAAGGCTTCGCCGGCGCGGACTACCGCTCGAGTGATGCCATGGTGTTCAACGTCGTCGAGGGAAAGGGGCGCACCCGTATCGGCGATGAGGTCTTCGACTGGGCGGCGCGGGATGTCTTCGTGGTCCCGAGCTGGCATCATCACCGCCATGAGGCGGACGAGGACGCCGTGCTGTTTTCCTTCTCCGATCGGCCCGTGCAGCAAAAGCTCGGCCTCTGGCGCGAGGATCGGGGCAATCGATGAGCGACGTCACCCTGCCGTGAACTACGCCTTCACCCCAGCGCGTGCGCCCACCGTCGCGATTGCCGGAGACGATGCGCTCTTTCCCGTGCATCGCATCTATTGCGTCGGGCGGAACTACGCCGCGCACGCGCGCGAGATGGGAGCGGAGCCTGAGCGCGAGCCGCCGTTCTTCTTCACCAAGCCCGCGGATGCCGTGGTGGCGAGCGGAAGCGCCATCCCTTATCCGCCCGCGACCGAGAACTTCCATCACGAGATCGAGCTCGTCGTGGGGCTGGGCGAAGGCGGCGCCGCTATCGACGAGGCCAAGGCGCTCGATTGCGTCTTCGGCTACGGGGTGGGCATCGATCTCACCCGGCGCGACCTCCAGCTCGCGGCGCGCGAGAAGGGAAGGCCCTGGGACACGGGCAAGGCCTTCGATCGTTCCGCGCCGATCGCGCCTTTGCACCGGGTTCAAGAGGTGGGGCACCCTGCCGCGGGCGCGATCTGGCTCGCGGTCAATGGCGAGGTGAGGCAGAAGGGCGATATCGGCGACCTCATCTGGAACGTCGCGGAGGTCATCGCGGTCCTGTCCCGGCAGTTCGAGCTCAGGCCCGGCGATCTGATCTTCACCGGAACGCCCGCGGGCGTCGGCCCGCTGGTCGCGGGCGATGAGGTCACGGGCGGCATCGAGGGCTTGAGCGAGATCGCCGTCGTGATCGTCTGAGATGTCGAGGCTTCGGCCTTTCCTCGGGCCCCGAAGCGTCGCCATCCTCGGCGCGGGCGAGCGCGCGACGAGTTCAGGCGGCGCGGTGCTTCGGAACCTGCAACGGGCGGGCTTCACCGGGCGGATCACGCCTGTGAACCCGAAAGGCGGAACGATCCTGGGGCTTGCGGCCGCGCGTTCGCTCAAAGAGATCGCGGAGCCCGCCGAGCTCGCCGTGATCGCGGTTCGCCCCGATCTCATCCCCGCCCTCGTCGAGGAAGCGGCGGCAAGCGGCCACAAGCATCTCCTGATTCTTCCCGGCGGCTTTCGCGAGGCGGGCGGGGAAGGCCGGCGGCGCGAGGCCGAGGTCAAACGAATCGCGGATAAGGCGGGGATCACGATCGCGGGGCCCAACTCCGCGGGCGTCATTCATCTCGACCCTTCCGCTCCTTTCGCCGCGACCTTCCTGCGCGATCTTCCGCCCGGTGGCGGGATCGCTTTTCTTACCCAATCAGGCGCCATGGCCGAGGAGGTGATCGCGGTGGCCAACGAGCGGAACCTGCCGGTTCGAACCATCGTCTCGGTGGGCAACGGGCTGCATCTCGGTGTCGATGATTTTCTCGAGCATCTGGGCGCTGATCCCGCCTGCAAGACCGTCCTCCTCTATATCGAGTCGGTCGAGGACGAAGCGCGATTCCGAAAGATCGCGCGGAGCGTGGCGGCGGACAAGCCGGTCGTCGCGCTGATCGGCGGGTGGACGGGCGCGGGCGCCGAGGCCGTGCAGAATCACACGGGCTCGCACGCCTTCTCGGAGGCGGCGGCGGAACGCTTCTGCCGGGAGTGCGGCATGATTCGCGTGAAAAGCTTTCGCCGCCTGCTGCTCGCCGCCAAGGGCTTCGGCTTTCACCCGCAAGGGATGGGGCGGCGCGTGTTTCTGCTCTCCAACTCGGGCGGGCCCGGCGTCGTCACCAGCGACCGGGTGATCGAGGAAGGGCTGACGCTCCCCCCCCTTCCCCAAGGAATGGCCGATCACCTGGCCGGGGCACTTCCCGCGGAAGCCGCGATCGCCAATCCGATCGACCTCTTGGCGGACGCGCGCGAAGAGCGTTTCGGCGTCTCGATGGAGGCCGCGAGGGAGCATGGCGCGTTCGACGCCCTGCTCATGATCCATGTGGTGCCCTTCATGGTGGATGCCGATCCGGTGATCGAGCGGATCGCCCGGCTCGCGCCGAAGATGGGTTTGCCCGTCATGCACAGCATGATGGGCACGCTGCCGAAGAAACGGGAATGGTTCGCGCGGCTCGAGGCGGCGGGCGTCGCCATGTTCAACGACGCGGAAGAGATGGCCGAGGCCGCTGGGATCGTCGCGCGCTATCCGGCGATTCAGGATGCGCTGCGTTCCACTAACTCGTGAGCCACGGCTCTGTGAGAAAGACCCGCACGGCTCAAGCTTCGGGGCGCATCACCTTGCCACGGTGGCCGAGCTTGCCGGCGGTGATCATCGCGCCCAGCGCGTCGAGAATGATGCGCAAACCCAGCTGTGCCGTGTTGTCGTTGAGGTCGTAGGGCGGCGAGATCTCGACGACCTCGAGCCCGCACAGGCCCTCGGCGGCGATGATCCGCACCATCTCGAGCGCTTCACGCGGCTGCAGGCCGCCGGGCTCGGGCGTGCCGGTGCCGGGCGCGAAGGCGGGATCGACGCTGTCGATGTCGAAGGAAAGATAGACCGCCTTGCAGCCCTTCCAGGCGAGCTCGAGCGCGAGCTCGGCGGTCTTGGCGGGGCCCATCTCCTCGATGTCCTGCATGGTGATGACGTTGGTATTGCGCCTTCGCGCCACGACGGCGCCCGCGCGGTTGCCGAGCCAGCCGCCGATTCCCATCTGCACGAGGTTTTCGGGCCGGCAGTTGGGCAGGCCCACATCGTGCATGTGGGAATGGTCCCGGTGGGTGGTCGCGGCGGGCTCGTGGGTCGTCCAGTACCAAGGGCTCCCGTGCATGCGTTCGTCCATCGACTTGGGCGCGAGGTCGAGATGCCGGTCGATATGGATGATGCCGAGATTGCCGTCGATATGGGGCGCGATGCCCCGGACATTCGGAAAGCCCAAAGAGTGATCGCCCCCGCAGATCAGCGGAAAGACTCCCTTATCGACGATGTGGGAGACCGCCATGGTGACCTGATCGAAGGTTTTCTCGATGTTGCCGGGGATCACGAAGACGTCGCCCAGGTCGCAGATGTCGATCTCTTCGTAGATATCGACCGCCTCGTCGATCGAGTAACCGTCATA
>JAPUJA010000337.1 GCA_027296525.1 Pseudomonadota bacterium
TCTGCGGCGCGGGGCAGGTGGGTTTCAGCATCGCACGCTACCTCGCCAGCGAGAACAACGACATCACCGTCATCGACCAGCGCCCTGAGCTGGTTCGCAAGATCAGCGATTCGCTCGACGTCAAGGGCCTGGTGGGCTTCGCGTCGCACCCCGACATGCTCGAGCAGGCCGGCGCGGTCGACGCCGACATGATTATCGCCGTGACCTTCGCCGACGAGGTCAACTTGGTGGCGTGTCAGGTGTGCCATTCGCTGTTCAACGTTCCCACCAAGATCGCGCGGGTCCGCCACCAGAGCTATCTCCGCCCCATGTGGCGAGACCTGTTCAGCCGCGATCACATGCCCATCGACGTGATCATTTCACCCGAGATCGAGGTAGCGCGGGCGGTGATCCGCCGGCTCCAGGTTCCCGGCGCCATCGACACGATTCCCTTCGCCGACGGCAAGGTTCACGTGATCGGCGTGCACCTGACGGACGACTGCCCGGTCCTCAACACGCCGTTGCGCCAGCTCACCGAGCTCTTTCCGGATCTTCACATCGTCGTCGTCGCCGTCATCCGGGACGACAAATTGATCGTGCCGAACGACAAGGAGCAGCTTCTACCGGGGGACGACGTCTATTTCGTCGCCGATCAAGAGCACCTCGAGCGGGCCATGGTGGCGTTCGGGCATGAAGAAAAAGAGGCGCGCCGCATGATCATCGCGGGCGGCGGAAATATCGGCCTCAACCTCGCGCGCGATCTCGAGGCGAACTACCCGGGTGTCTCGCTCAAGGTCATCGAGTTCAACCGTGAACGTGCCGAGGTCGTCGCCGATCAGCTCAGCCGTACGGTCGTGCTTTGCGGCGACGTGCTCGACCGCGAAATTCTCGACGAGGCGAATGTCTCGACGAGCGAAGCGATTATCGCGATCACCAACGACGACGAGGTGAACATCCTGGCCTCCCTATTGGCCAAGAGATACGGCTGTCGAAAGTCGCTGACCCTTGTGAACAACATGGCCTACTGGCCGTTGCTCACCAAACTCGGCGTCGACGTGGTGGTGAGTCCCCATGAGTCGACGATCTCGACGATCCTCCAGCACGTACGGCGCGGCGCCATTCACTCCGTGCACAGCTTGCGGGACGGAGCGGCGGAGATCGTCGAAGCGGACGCGCTCGAAACCTCGACGATCGTCGGTCGGCCGCTGCGCGAAATCAATCTGCCCGACGGCATCATCATCGGCACGGTCCTCCATGACGGGGAGGTCATCATTCCGCGCGGCGATACGGTCATCCATCCGAACGATCGTGTTGTCGTTCTCGCGGCGGCGAAGGCGGTCAAAAAGCTCGAGCAGATCTTTTCGGTCCGTCTGGAATTCTTCTGATCCTCATGTTCAGCCCGAATATCGCCTCGCCCTGTCGCGACGGGCGGCTCGGGCTCGCGCACATGCCGCGATGACATCGGGCGAAGGTCAGGGGACGGACCTTGCGCGTCCCCGTGCGATTCTCTTCGATTGGGACGGCACCCTCGTCGACTCCTGGAAGGCGATAAGGGCGGCGCTCAACGCGACGCTGGTCGCGATGGGCCGCGAGCCATGGACGCTCGAGGAAACCCAGCGCTGGGTGCGCCGCTCGATGCGCGAGGCCTTCCCGGAGTTGTTTGGCGATCGCTGGGAGGCCGCCGCCGAGGTCTTTTACCGCGAATACGCGACGCTTCATCTGGAGCATACGACGCCGATCCCCGGCGCCGCCGAGCTGCTCAGCTCGCTCGATGGCTCGGGGGTCTATTTGGGGGTGGTAAGCAACAAGAACGGGAAATATCTCCGCCGCGAGGCCTGTCACCTGGGCTGGGAGGGCCATTTCGGGCGGATCGTCGGGGCGACGGACGCCGCCGAGGACAAGCCTTCGCCCGAGGTGATCAAACTCGCTCTCGAGGGCAGCGGGGTGTCCGCCGGCCCCGAGGTGTGGCTCGTCGGCGACGCCGGGATCGATCTCCAATGCGCGGAAAACGCAGGGCTTACCGGAATCATGGTGGGCGACAATCAGGAAACCACCGCCTCCGGGGGGCGGGAAGCGCGCCGTTTCGCCAACTGCTTGAAATTGGCGGATTTCCTGCGCCGGGTCCGGCCCGGCGCCTGAATCGCCGGCCGCCGCGCCGCCGCCGATGCGCCCTCGGTTCAGCCTATCGATTTTAGAACTAAAGCGATTATACTAATAATGTACTCTGGCAATTCGCTTGGAGCGACCTCAGGCGACTCAGGCCGCTTTGGAATAATTAAGCGTGATGGCCCCTGATAACAGAAACAACCCGCGCAGGGGGGATGAGCGATGGCAGCGGAAAAATCGCAAAATGTGCAAGACGTTTTTCTCAATCATGTCCGCAAGAATAAGCTCCCGGTGACCGTTTTTTTGGTGAACGGCGTGAAACTCCAGGGAGTGATCAGTTGGTTCGACAATTTCTCGGTGCTTTTGCGCCGGAACGGTCACGTCCAGCTTGTTTACAAACACGCGATCTCGACGGTGATGCCAGCACAGGCGATCCAGCTTTTCGAGCCCGATAAGGAACCCGACAAGGAAGAGGTGGTCGCTGCTGACTAAGCCAGTCACCCGCTCCGGCTCTTCGCGGTCTGCCGGGACGACCCTCGCGGCCGTTCTCATTCCCATTGTGAAGTCGGAAGCGGGTGCTCGCGCGCCCGAGGTGCGCCGTGAAGAGGCGCTGGGACTCGCCCAATCGATTGGGCTCAAGGTCGTCTATGACGAAATTCTGGTCCTGCGCAAGCCCCGTGCGGGCACGCTCTTGCGCCAGGGCAAGGTCGATTCCATCGGTGACGTCGTGCGCGAGATGGAGATCGAGGTTGTGGCCGTCGATTCGAGCCTCACCCCCGTCCAGCAACGAAACCTCGAGCGCGCCTGGAACGCGAAGGTCGTCGATCGCACCGCGCTCATCCTTGAAATATTCGGCGAGCGGGCGCAGACCCGTGAGGGCCGCCTGCAGGTGGAACTCGCGGCGCTCTCCTATCAACTCGGCCGCTTGGTGCGTTCCTGGACTCACCTCGAGCGTCAACGGGGCGGCTATGGCTTCCTCGGCGGCCCCGGCGAATCCCAGATCGAGGCCGACCGGCGCCAGATCCGCGAGCGCATCACGCGGCTTCGGCGCGAGCTCGAACAGGTCAAGCGGACGCGCGGCCTGCATCGCCGGGCGCGCCGCCGCGTGCTCCACGCCACGCTCGCCCTCGTCGGTTATACGAACGCGGGCAAGTCGACGCTTTTCAACCGCCTGACCGGGGCCGAGGTGTTTGCCGAGGATCAGCTCTTCGCCACCCTCGATCCGACCATGCGGGGCGTCACCCTGCCTTCGGGGCGGCGTGTCATCCTTTCGGATACGGTCGGCTTCATTTCAAACCTGCCGACGGAGCTCGTGGCCGCGTTCCAGGCGACGCTCGAAGAGGTGATCGACGCCGATCTGGTGATTCATGTAAGGGATGTCTCCCAGCCCGAGACGGAGGCGCAACGGGAGGACGTGGAACGGGTCCTGGAGGAGATAGGTCTTGGCGATGACTCGGCCGCGCGCCGGATCGAGGTTCTCAACAAGATCGATTGCCTGGACAACGAGGCCAAGCTTCGCACCTTCGCCCGCGCCGAGCGCCAGATGGGCCGCGTCCCAATTTCGGCGCTTACGGGGGAGGGGGTCGATCACCTGCTGCACGAGATCGATCGCCGCCTGGCCGACGAGCGCGTGGTCGGGCGCTTCTGGGTGCGGCTCAGCGATGGCGGCGCGGCCGCCTGGCTCTACCGGCACGGCGATGTTCTCGAGCGCGAGGACCGGGGCGATCTCGCCGAGATCAGCGTGACCCTCCAACCCCGTGACAGGGCCCGCTTCCTGGAGCTTTTCCCGGACACGGCGGGCCCCTTGAGAGCGCCCGATCTGACGACCCGCTCCTCGGCTTAGCGCGCAAAATCTTCATTTCGGACGGACTTCTTGACAAGCCCGTCGTGGGTTCCCTATATTCCGTTAGCACTCACCAGGAGCGAGTGCTAACAAATCACTAAGAGCCTGAAATTATGTACTTTTCGGGGTGTTATAGATGAGTCTCAAACCACTGCACGATCGTATCTTGCTGCGCCGCGTCGAAGAGGAGGAGAGGACCCAAGGTGGGGTGATCATTCCGGACACGGCCAAGGAAAAGCCCATGCAGGGCGAGATCATAGCGGTCGGCTCCGGCGCGCGAAGTGAGGACGGCAAGATCCTTCCCCTCGACGTGAAGAAGGGCGACCGGATTCTATTTGGAAAATGGTCGGGCACCGAGATCAAGATCGACGGCGAGGAGCTGTTGATCATGAAAGAGTCCGACATCATGGGTGTTCTTCAGTAGAGGCAAAGAAAACATGGCTGCGAAAGAAATCAAATTTGCCGCCGATGCCCGCGCGAGCATGCTCGCTGGCATCGACAAGCTCGCGGACGCGGTCGGGGTGACGTTGGGACCGAAGGGCCGCAACGTCATTTTGGACAAGACTTATGGCGCGCCGCGGCTCACGAAAGACGGCGTCACCGTCGCCAAGGAAATCGAGCTCAAGGACAAGTTCGAGAATATGGGCGCACAGATGGTGCGCGAGGTTGCCAGCCGGACCAACGACGTTGCGGGTGACGGCACGACCACGGCGACAGTTCTGGCTCAGGCCATCGTGCGTGAAGGCACGAAGGCGGTGGCCGCCGGTATGAATCCGATGGATCTCAAGCGCGGCATCGACATCGCGGTCAGGGCGGTGGTCAAGGAGCTCAAGAAGAAGAGCAAGAAGATCTCGACCGAGAAGGAAATCTCACAGGTGGGTGCGATCGCAGCGAATAACGACCGCAGCGTCGGTGAGATGATTTCCTCGGCCATGCAGAAGGTCGGCAAAGAGGGCGTGATCACCGTCGAAGAGGCGAAGGGTCTCGATACCGAGCTCGAAGTCGTCGAAGGCATGCAGTTCGATCGTGGCTACCTCTCGCCTTACTTCATCACCAACGCCGAGAAGATGGAATGCGAGCTCGACAACCCCTACATCCTTCTGCATGAGAAAAAGCTTTCGGGCATGCAGACGATGTTGCCCCTCCTCGAATCGATCGTCCAGGAGGGGCGTCCTTTGCTCATTGTCGCCGAGGACGTCGAGGGCGAGGCGCTCGCCACGCTCGTGGTCAACAAGCTGCGCGGGGGCCTGAAGGTCGCGGCGGTCAAGGCGCCGGGCTTCGGCGATCGCCGTAAGGCGATGCTCGAAGATCTCTCGACTCTAACGGGCGGCCAGGTGGTCAGCGAGGACCTCGGCATCAAGCTTGAGAACGTGACGACCAAGATGCTCGGCCGGGCTAAGCGCGTCGTGATCAACAAGGACGACACCATGGTCATCGACGGCGCCGGCAAGATGTCCGAGATTGAAGGGCGTTGCAACCAGATGCGCGCGCAAATCGAGGATACAACCTCGGATTACGACCGCGAGAAGCTCCAGGAACGCTTGGCGAAGCTCGCGGGCGGCGTTGCCGTGATCAAGGTCGGCGGCGTAA
>JAPUJA010000338.1 GCA_027296525.1 Pseudomonadota bacterium
GCCTGCTCAACCATTCCGAGAATACGACCTACCGCATCGACGATCCGGCGCTTTCTTCCCTACGGGTGATGCGCGTGCACCGCGCCGGCTATCACACGAAGCACGGCATCATGTCCGAGCTTGCCTGGATGAAGGCGCTCAATGACGAGGCCGGGGTGCACACGCCCCAGGCGGTGCCCGGCCTCGATGGCGAGCTCGTTCAATATGTCGACGGCCCGGGCATGGACACGCCGCGTCACGTCGTCCTTTTCCAATGGGTCGCCGGACGCCGGCCCGACGAGACGAAACTGATCAAGCCGGTGGAGCGCCTGGGCGAGATTAGCGCGCGCATGCACCTTCATATCCTCGGATGGAAGAAGCCCGAATGGTTCGAGCGGATCACCTGGGACGCGGACACGATGATCGGCAAGAACGTCAACTGGGGCCACTGGGAAGATGCCCCCGGCTTGGATGCCGAGCGCCGCGAGCTTCTAAACGCGCTGGCCGATGCCCTGCGCGCCCGCCTCGCCGCCTTCGGCAAGGACCCGGCACGCTACGATTACGTCCACGCCGATCTTCGTATCGCGAACCTTCGGGTTCACAAGGGCGATCCCTATGTGCTCGATTTCGACGACAGCGGGTGGAGCTGGTTCATGTACGATGCCGGCACGGTCACGACCTTCATCGAGGAACGCCCCGAGGTCCCCGACATCATCGCGTCCTGGGTCAAGGGCTACCGGAAGGTGCGCGCGCTCCCCGATCGGGAGATCGAAGAGATTCCCACCTTCATGATGCTTCGCCAGATGATCCTCATGGGCTGGATGGCGTCGCACGCGGAAACCGCGCTCGCCGCCGAGCTCGGGCCCGAGGCGAGCGCGGCGACCTGCCGGTGCGCGCGCACCTTTCTCGACGATCCGACGATCTTCCTCGAGCGTGAGCGCTGGCGGAACCGCCGGCACCGGCCGGAGGTCCTTAGGAGCATCCGCGGCTGATTGCGCGCGAGCCGCGTTGCCGCGCGGGCTTGACGCGGCGTCGAAAGCGGGAGGATGCTTCAGGCGGTGGTCCAACGAACGGTCTGATCGCGAAGAGGCAGCGGCGAATCCGATGCGCGAGATCCGAGTCTGGGACCTACCGACGCGCGCCTATCACTGGGCGATCGCACTCCTTGTCGTTATCGCCTGGGCGACGACCTGGGGCGGGGGCTGGGTCTTCGCGCTTCACCGCTTCGCGGGCTACGGGGTGCTCGTGCTCATCGTCTTTCGTCTGTTTTGGGGGGTCTGCGGCAACGAGCATGCGCGTTTCGCGAACTTCGTCTCCCCGCCCAAGGACGTCTGGCGTCACCTGCGGAAGCTCCTTCTGTTCTCGCCGTCGCGCCTCGTCGGTCACAGCCCGCTCGGCGGCTGGATCGTGCTCGTCTTTCTCGCGGTCCTCGCCGGGATCGTGATTACCGGGCTGTTCGCTTCCGACGGTGAGTCCGCCGGCCCCTGGGCGAGCGCGGTCGCGCCTTTCACGGGCTCGGCGATGAAGGAGATACATGAGGGCCTGGCGAACCTTCTCCTCCTGCTGGCGGCCGGGCACATCGTCGGCGCCATCCTGCGTTCCTTTCTTGCGCGCGACAATCTCATCCGCGCCATGTGGACGGGGCGCCGGATGGTCGCGGACGAGAGCCCGGCCGTCGATGCGGGGCGCCCGCGCCTCTGGCTCGCCGCGCTGATCCTCGCGCTCCTGGCGCTCCTGTGGTGGTTCATCACCTCGCTCTTCGGCGCTTGAGACGCGCTCAGCGCGTCCGGTCCTGCGCCGGGCTGAAGTAGGCATGCGCCTCTGCGCGCCATTCCGATGCGCCGAGCTCATCCGCCAGGGCGTCTCGAAACGACGACCAGCTGTCGTGAGTCCGAAGTTCTTTCGGCGAGCCAGGGCTTGCGTCCCAAACCAGCACCGAACAATCGGCGTGAGAGCAACTGTCGAGAAGAAGACCGAGCTTCGTCTCGGGGAAAGGCGTGCCTTCGAATATGGCGTCGCGGGTTTCCGTGCGCAGATCGTCGGTCGTGTGAGTCGAATCATCGACAAGCCAAGCCGCATCGGATGACAGCCCGTGCGAAGCGGCGACGTCGCGGGCATGTTCCTGGGCCTCGGCCAACGGCACCAGCTTGACCCCGAGATTTTCGGTGATCGTCGGCGCCTTTCCGGAAACCACCATGAACCAGCTCATCGCCACCTCCTCATCTGCGATTCGCCGCTAAAATTCAGCCGGCCCGAGCACCTCTCCCGCGCCATTGAATCGAGGGATACGGGGAATCGAGGGATACGGGGCTTCGTGACCTGTCATTTCGGGCTGCGGCTTGGGATGCGGGCCGGTCAATCCCGGGGCAGTGGAAGGTTGGTGGAGCCGAGGGGAATCGAACCCCTGACCTCGACATTGCGAACGTCGCGCTCTCCCAACTGAGCTACGGCCCCAGCTCGCCTGGGCAGGCGGATATTGCGGGGCGCGCGGCTTTCCTGTCAAGCGCGGCGCCCTTTAAGGCTTGTGCATCCGGTAAGCCTGTGCATCCGGACTGGCCTGAAGGCCCCGATGGGCTATACTCCGCACACCGATCGCCGCCGAAGCGGCTGGCCCCGACAGGGACAACAAAGCAAAACGCCGGACAGGCCCTCGGAATGCACGCCCTAGCCACCCTCATCGACACCGTCATTTCCATCTATATCTATGTGCTGATCGCCTCGGCGCTCATGAGCTGGCTCACCGCCTTCAACATCATCAACGTTCACAACCGCTTCGTCTTCACGGTCATCTCCTTCCTCTATCGGGTGACCGAGCCGGCGCTCCGGCCCATCCGGCGCATCATTCCCAATCTCGGCGGCGTTGACATCTCGCCGGTGGTTCTCATTCTCGTGCTGTGGTTCGTGCGCGACCTCATCCTCGAGTATCTCTTCCGTGAGGTCTGATCACGGCAGGGCGGCATGGTGAAGCTTCCCGGCACGGCCCTGGTGGAACCACGCGAGGCCTCCGACGCGCCCGCGACTTCGCCCGTCACGGCCCTGCGAAACGGCGTGCGCGTCGATCTGCGGGTCGCGCCCAAGGCCGCCCGGCCCGGGGTCGCCGGTATCGCACGCGACGCCGAGGGCCGGCGCTTTCTTAAAGTAGGCGTCGGCGCGCCGCCCGAAGGCGGCAAGGCGAACCGCGAGCTCGTCAAGACGCTGGCGAAGGCCTGGCGGCTGCCCGCCGGCTCGATCACGATCGCGGCGGGCGCGACCCAGCGGCGCAAAGTGCTCGTGATCGAGGGCGATCCCGAACGGCTCCTCTCTCGACTCTCAGATTGGGTGAAGGACCTCGATGAGTGACGCGACGATCATAGACGGCAAGGCGTTCGCCGCGGGTTTGCGCGCGCGCCTCGCCGATCAGGTGGCGCGGCTTAAGGAGGCCCACGGGATCACGCCCGGGCTTTCGGTCGTGCTCGTGGGCGAGGACCCGGCGAGCCAGGTCTATGTCCGCAACAAGGGCAAGGCGACGGCCGAGGCGGGCATGAAGAGCGATCAGTTCAACATGCCCGAAACGGCGAGCGCGGAAGAGGTCTTGGCGAAGGTCGCTGCGCTCGACGCGGACCCTGAGGTGAACGGCATTCTCGTGCAGCTCCCGCTCCCACCCCAGGTCGATTCGGCCGCCGTCATCAACGCGATCGATCCCGGCAAGGACATCGATGGTTTCCACGTGATCAATGTCGGGCGCCTGGCGACCGGCCAGGAGAGCCTGGTCCCCTGCACGCCCTTGGGTTGCCTTCTGATGCTCAAGGATTATGCCGGCCCGCTCGTGGGAAAGCGCGCGATCGTGGTCGGGCGCTCGAACATCGTCGGCAAGCCGATGGCGCAGCTCCTGATCCGGGAGAGTTGCACGGTGACGATCGCGCACTCGAAGACCCAGGACCTGCCGGGCGAGTGCCGCCGGGCCGACATCGTGATCGCCGCCGTCGGGAAACCTGAGATGGTGCGCGGCGACTGGATCAAGCCGGGCGCGACGGTGATCGACGTCGGCATCAACCGGATCGAGCGCGACGGCAAGATGAAGCTCGTGGGCGACGTGGCGTTCGAGGAGGCGCTCACCGTCGCGGGCGCGATCACGCCGGTGCCGGGTGGCGTCGGGCCCATGACGATCGCCTGCCTGCTGCGCAACACCCTTCACGCCGCCTGCCGCCAGCATGGGCTTGAGGTCCCGCCCGAGACAATATGAGGCGCTTCCCGGAAGCCGACCGGGCCGGCGCGGCCGTGCTCAGCCGCCGCGCTTTCCTCGAAGCCTCAAGCGCAGCGCGTTGAGCTTGATGAAGCCTTCGGCGTCGCGCTGGTCGTAGGCGCCGCCCGCCTCGAAGGTCGCGATCTCCTCGTCATAGAGGCTCGCGGGCGATTTGCGGCCCAAGACGATCACATTGCCCTTATACAATTTAAGCCGGACCGTGCCTTCGACCCTTTGCTGGCTCGCATCGATCGCGGCCTGGATCATCTCGCGCTCCGGTGAGAACCAGAAGCCGTTGTAGATCATCTCGGCATAACGCGGCATCATCTCGTCCTTGAGGTGCGCCGCGCCCCGGTCCAGCGTGATCGACTCTATGGCCCGGTGTGCCGTGATCAGTACGGTACCGCCCGGAGTCTCGTAGATGCCGCGGCTCTTCATGCCGACGAAGCGGTTCTCGACCAGATCGAGCCGACCGATGCCGTTGGCCCCGCCGAGCTCGTTCAGCCGGGTGAGCAGCGCGGCCGGCGACAGAGCCTCGCCGTCGATGGCGACCGGATCGCCTTTTTCGAACGCGATCTCGATCGTGGTGGCTACGTCGGGCGCGTCTTCGGGCGCAACGCTGCGCGAGAAGA
>JAPUJA010000339.1 GCA_027296525.1 Pseudomonadota bacterium
CCCGAGAAGGAGCTCGCGAAGACCGCCAAGCTGGCGAAGAAGATCATGGAAGGCGCCGCGCACTTGGATGTGCCCTTGACCGTCGACACCGGCTCCGGCGCCAACTGGGACGAGGCGCATTAGGGGGAAACTCTTTGATAATATTATTTTTCGGCATGCAGCCGACCTCGCCGCCCGTGGACAAGCCCTGCGCCGCCTCCTCAAGACGAAGAACCGTTAAACCGCCCGACCCGCCCGGCTACGTCCCGCGCCGCGCGTTCAAGAACCCCAGCAGCACCCTGAAATATTCCTCCGGCTCCTCGAAGAAGGGGGTGTGCGAGCTGTTGGGAAAGGCGACGAGGGTCGAGTCGGGGAAGCGCTCATGCATCAGGCGCGCGCCCTCGGGCGTCAGCTCGTCATGCTGGCCGGTGAGCACGAGCACGGGCACCGTGATCTCGCCCAGCCGATCGAGCCGGCTCCAATCCTTGAGGTTGCCGGTGCAGCAGAACTCGTTCGGCCCCCACATGGTGCCGTAGACGTCCATATTGATCTGCTCGAGCGAGCGGTTTAAGGCTGCCGGCCATTCCGTGCAACGGCAGAGATGGCGGTAATAGAGGATCGTCACGGCGGCCATGTATTCCGGATGGTCGGTCGAGCCTTCCGCCTCATGGCGCTGCATCATCGCGATGGTTTCAGGACCGAGCGCGCGCCGAAGCCGCTGCATCTCGGCGAAGGTGTGCGGGATGTCGGCCGAGCCGTTGGCGAGCGTGAAGGTCTTCACGTTCTTCAAATATTCGAGGCAGTAGTCGATGCCGAGCCAGGTGCCCCAAGACTGGCCCAGGAGATGCACGCGGCCGAGGTCGAGGCCTGCGCGCACGGCCTCGACCTCCTGAACGAAGCGTTCAACATTCCAGAGCGAGAGGTCCTTCGGCCGGTCGGAGGCGCCCGAGCCGAGCTGGTCGTGGCAGACGACCCGGTAGCCCCTGTCCGCCATCACCGAATGGCTGTCGCGCACATAGTCGCAACTGAGCCCCGGCCCGCCATGAAGGCAGAGCAGGACCTCCTCGCCCGAACCGAAGGAATAGACGGCGACCTCGCCGCCCGGGACCTTCACGCGCTGCGTCTCGTCAGGCTGGCGTTCGGCGGACATGTCACCTCCCATGTCATCCCCCATGTCACTCCCCTGAGGCCGGGAACGAAGCTTCGCCTCACGCGGCCTTGGGCGCCGCGCTCCGGACCTCGTCGGTCACGTAACTCTCGAACTGGGCGAAGTTGTCGTGGAACCGCCCGATCAGATCGCGCGCGGTATCGTCATAGGCGCTCTTATCCGCCCAGGTGCCGCGCGGGTTCAGAATCTCGTTGGGGATGCCCGGGCATTGCACGGGCACCTCGAGGCCGAAGATGTTGTCGTGGCTCATCTCGATCCGGTTCAAGCCGCCGTCGAGCGCCGACGAGAGGAGCGCGCGCGTGTACGCGATCTTCATGCGCTCGCCCACCCCGTAGGCGCCGCCGCTCCAGCCCGTGTTGACGAGCCAGCAATAGGCGCCCTGCTCGGCGACCTTATCGCGCAACATGCGCGCATAGACCGACGGGTGGCGCGGCATGAAGGGCGCCCCGAAACAGGTCGAGAAGGTCGCCTGCGGCTCGCTCCCAAGGCCCTTCTCGGTGCCCGCGACCTTCGCGGTGTAGCCCGAGAGGAAGTGATACATGGCCTGCGCGGGCGAGAGCCGCGCGATTGGGGGCAGTACGCCGAAGGCGTCCGCCGTCAGCATGATCACGCTTCTGGGATGGCCCGCGACGCCGGTCATGGAGGCGTTGGGGATGAAGGAGAGCGGATAGGAGGCGCGCGTGTTCTCGGTCAAGCTGGCATCGTCGAGATCGACGCGGCGCGTTGCCTCGTCGATCACGACGTTTTCCATCACCGTGCCGAAGCGGTGCGTCGCCTGGTAGATCTCGGGCTCGGCATCGGCCGAGAGGCGGATCACCTTGGCGTAACAGCCGCCCTCGAAATTGAACAGACCCCGGTCGCTCCAGCCATGCTCGTCGTCGCCGATGAGCGTGCGGTTGGGATCGGCCGAAAGCGTCGTCTTGCCCGTGCCCGAGAGCCCGAAGAACACCGCGGCATCGCCCGACTCCCCAACATTGACCGAGCAGTGCATCGGAAGCACGCCGCGCTCCGGCAGAAGATAGTTGAGAATCGTGAACACCGATTTTTTGATCTCGCCGGCATAGGAGGTGCCGCCGATCAAGACCTCGCGGTTCGTGAAATCGACGATGATGAAGGTCCCCGAGCGGGTGCCGTCACGCTCCGCATCCGCGGCGAAGCTCGGCACCGCGATGACCGTGAACTCAGGCGCGTGATCGACGAGCTCCTCCTCGGCACCCGGGATGAACATGTTGCGCGCGAACAGCGAGTGCCAGGCGAATTCGGTGATGATGCGGATGGGCAGGCGGTAGGCGGGATCGGCGCCCGCGAAACAGTCCTGAACGAAGACCTCCCGGTCGGCGAGATGCGCGACGAGCCGTTGGCGCAAGGCGGCGACACGCTCGGGCGCGATGGGCTTGTTGATCTCGCCCCACCAGACGTTGGACTCGCTCGACGAGTCGCGGACGATGAACTTGTCCTTGGCTGAACGCCCCGTGTGCTGGCCGGTCGCGACCACGAGCGGGCCGGATTGGGCGAGCCGGCCTTCCTTCCGCACGATCGACTCGCCATAGAGAGCCGCCTCGACATAGTTCCAGTGGGCGCAACGGAGCGCTCCGATGCCTTGCGCCTCGAGGCCGTGTCGGCTGATGAAGCGCCCGCTCTCGGTCATGGCCACGCCGGATCGCCTCCCCTCTCTCGCGGCCGCTGCGCGCGGCCGGGCGCCTGAAAATTCAACCATGATTAGATTATTCTTATGGCCATTCAACACGTTCCCAAAGCCGCTTTCAAGCGCCGACGGGCGCGCGGCGGGTTAGTGGCAGGGAAAGCTGAAGGCGTGGCGCGTGTCGTGGGCCGCGTTGTGCAAGAGCTCCGGCTGGGCGAAGCCGACCCCGTAGAGGACGAAGAGCGCCGCCAACAGGATGAGCGCGAGCGGCAGGAGCGTCGCCAAACGGGAGCCGTCGATCCAAAGAGCTCGCTCGAACATAGGCACCTCCCTTATCGCCCGGCTGGCGGCCGTTCCGACCCCGCGTCGACCCCGCGTCGACCCCGCTGTGCAAGCCTACCGATCCGGGGCCGGGCGGTCAATTCGCTCCGCCCAGACGCTTTGCCGAGGCGAGGCCCTCGTGTAGCTTCGCCCGGCCATGACCTCGCATATCAGCTCGGAAGACGACCCGATCGGGATCGCAAGCCA
>JAPUJA010000034.1 GCA_027296525.1 Pseudomonadota bacterium
AGCTCTTCGCGCGCCTGCTTGCCAAGGGAACACGCATCGAGGTCATGTACATCGCCGGCCACTGGCTCGACGTGGATGATGCCTTCGATCTCGCCAAGGCCCGCAACTTTCTATGATCCCCGCGGATAGTTTCCTCGAGCCCGCGCGCGCACGGGGGTTCGACTTCTTCACCGGCGTGCCCTGCTCGTTTCTGACCCCGATCATCAACCGGGTGATTGGCGAGCCTGGCCTTCGTTATGTCGGCGCCACGAGCGAGGGCGAGGCGGTCGCGATCGCGGCCGGCGCCTGGCTCGCCGGGCGAAAGACCGTGGTCATGTGCCAGAACTCCGGGCTCGGCAACATGGTCAACCCGCTCACCTCGCTCAACTACCCGTTCCGCATCCCGACGCTCCTGATCGTGACCTGGCGCGGCCAGCCGGGCCTCGTGGACGAGCCGCAACACGAGCTCATGGGCCGGATCTGTAGCGATCTTCTGGAAGAGATGCTGATTCCCCACGCGCTCTTTCCCAAGAGCGAGGGCGAGGTCGGCCCGGCGCTCGACGAGGCGGAACGCTTGCTCGCGGAAAGCTCGCTCCCCTTCGCCTTCATCATGGAGAAAGGCGCCGTCCGAAACGACGGCTTGGATCAGCCGCAAGCGCCGCCACGTGAAGCGGGCCGGCGCGAAGACCTCCGCCGAAGGGAGAGCCCGCCCTCGCGCGCCGAGACGCTTGAGCGTTTTCTCGGCATCGTCCCCGAACCAGCGGCGGTGATCGCGACCACGGGCAAATGCGGGCGTGAGCTCTTCACCCTTCAGGACCGCGCGCAGCATCTCTACCAGGTGGGCTCAATGGGCGGAGCGAGCGCGATGGGCTTGGGCGTCGCGCTCAACACCCGGCGCCCTGTCGTCGTGCTCGACGGTGACGGCGCGGCGCTCATGAAGATGGGCAACATGGCGACCATCGGCGCCGAGCGCCCGGCGAACCTCAGCCACCTCCTGCTCGACAACGGGGTGCATGATTCGACGGGCGGACAGCACACGAACGCCGCTAACGTCGATTTCGCGGCCCTGGCGCTCGCGTGCGGCTACGCCTACGCGGGCTCGGCCGACGATCTCGGCGGCTTCGAAGAGGCCGTCCTGCAAGCCCTCGCGACCGACGGACCCGCCCTGGTCCATATGCGCATCCGGCCCGGCTCGATAACGGGCCTCGGCCGCCCCACCGTGAAGCCCGACGCGGTCGCGCGGCGCTTCCGTGCGTTTCTCCAAGACGACGAACGGACGCGCCAAGCGTCTTGAGCCGAATCTGTCGAGCCGCGCACCGCCTTTCGCGCCGGAAAGGGCTCAGGCGCGCGGCCGCTTGACGGCGAAGGTATCGAGCATCACGAAGTTTTTCAGGAGAAGGCCCGTGAGCGGGCCGGCGAGAGACAGGTGAACGAGCCTGCCCAGCAGCCGCCGCAGGCCCTCCGGCCCGTCATAGGCGTCGAGCTCGGTGAGAGCACGAAAACGCTCGACGGTGAGATCTTCAAGCGAACCGATGCAGCGCCGCACCATTCAGCGGTGCATCCAAGGCGCGCGCAGAAAGACCCGGGAGTGGAACTCCTCGGCATCGCGCCCGAGCCACGAATAGACGACGCGGCTGACAGGCCTTGGCAGGTAATGGACAAACCAGGTGCGCAAATGGGACTCGTAGGGCACGAGGCGGTGCGGCACCTCGTGATAGGCGGCGGCGCCGGTCAGACCGCCTCGACGTCGGTGGAGGCGACCGTCACCTTCACGTCCCGCCCCATGAGGCTCAAGAGCACGGAGACGCGCTCGCGCTCGTTTTTCGCCCGAAAGACCCCTTCGAGATCGGCGAACGGTCCATCGGCGATGCGTACCGTATCGCCCGATCGAAGCGGCCGCGCGTCGAACTCGAAAAGACCGTCTTGACCCGAACGCTCGCGAAGGCCCGCGATCACCGCTTCGGGCAGAGGCTCGGGCCCTTGCGCGCCGCCCACCAAACAGCTGATCCCGAAGGTCGAAAGAATCGGCCGCCAGCGCTCACGCGCCATGTCGACTCGCACGAACAGATAGCGCGGAAAAAACGGCCGTATGACGATCTCGCTCCGCCCCGCGTGACGCCGCTTCTTCCGGCAAAGAGGCAACCAGACCTCGTAGGACTGGCGCTCGAGATGGCCACGCGCACGCTCCTCCGCGTGCGGCTGGGTCTGCACCACGTACCAGCGTTTCATGGGAGCACCGCCTTCGAGCGCACCATCGCCATCCCAGCGTTCATGTTACGACAGGCGCGCACGCGCCGAAAGCCGACAAAGCGCGCTTCACGCGCCGCACCGGCGAAAGATGACGATGCCGAAAGCGGCGATCAGCCACAGCGCGCCCAACCACCAGGTTTGCCAGATCCCGTAGCTCAAGCCCGCCACCGCGAGCGTCGAGCAGACGAAACCGGCACCCGCCGCCGCCGTGATCCGATCGAGGCGCGCCCGGGCAAGGCCGACCAGCCCGCCCACGATCAACCCCGCTCCGAGCAGGGCGCCCACCGCCCCGAGCTCCAGCCACCATTGGAGGGCCATGTTGTGGGGATGGAGCGGCATGACGTCCAGGTTGACCTGTTCCTCGATCCATTCCCTGAGGCGCCCGCTGATGGCTGAAACATCCACCCCATCGAGCGTGCCCTGAGGACCCGTCAGATCACGCGCGATCACCCGCGAGCTGTTGAAGCCCCATCCCAAGAGCGGCCGCTCGAGGATGCGATCGCTCGTGTAATGCCAGGCGAGGACGCGGTGATAGGCGTGAGGGTGCATGTCGGGCGCCGTCTCGGCCACGTTCACCGGGTTCACCACATGCTGCATGATGAACGGCGCGCCAAGTGTCGCGACGGCGAAGAGAGCGGCAAGCGCGAGCAGCCCGCGGCGGGGCGAGATCAGGGCGGGAACCGTACCGGCGAGGCCGACGAAGAAGGCGACGATCGCCGCACCGCTCGGAAGAAAGGAGACGACGACGCCGGTCGCCGCGACGGCGGCAAAGGCGAGCAGACGCACGTGCCAGCGCCAGAGCAGCGCGGCCGTCGGCCAGACGAGAATGGCGAGCATCGTCGTGCCGACATTCAGCATCGACACGTCGGGCACGAAGCCGGTGGCATGGCGCAACGCGCGCGAGATCGCCGCATTCGTCGCCGCCTCGATGCTGAGAATCGCGAGCCCCGACAGAACGCCCGCCAGGAAGGCGCGCTCGATCCATCGCCGGGCACCTCCATCGCCGATCGTGGCGGCGATGGCCACGAGCACGGCGCCCCCGAAGGTCACGCCCAAAAGCCGGGGCCAAAGCCCCCAGGTGACCCCCGCATCGATGGTCCAAAGACCGCTCAAGGCCGACCAGCCGACGCCTGCGCCCAAGGTTGCCGCGAGCCAGAGTGGAGGCCGCGGAAAGCGCCGCTCGCGCCAGAGATAGAGCGCGAGGGCGGCAAGCGCCGTGAGCGTGAAGAGGATCGCGATCGAGAGCGAG
>JAPUJA010000340.1 GCA_027296525.1 Pseudomonadota bacterium
ATCACCATGTCGCCGGGGCCCTGCTCGCCCAGAACGAGGATCCCGCGCCCCTCGAGGGGCGCGCCGGTCCAGACGGGAAGCGGGACCTCCTCGGGCAGGCTTTCGATCACGCCCCAGCGCCACTCATAGGCGTCCCAGCCTTCCGCCAGACGGCCTTGGAGGAGCAGGAACAACGCCTGGTCGAAGCGCGCCGTTAGGTACTGCGGATCCATCTCGATGGCCTTATCGAAGCATTCCTCGGCGTCTTCAAACCGGTGGGCGTATTGGTGCACGAGCCCCAGATTATTATAGGCGATCGCGTGGTCGGGCTTGATCTCGAGCGCACGGCGATAACAGCCCGCCGCACGGTCGAGCTCGCCCGTCGCCGTCAAGGCGTTTCCGAGATTGAGATGCGCCCCGATGTGGTCTGGAATTTCCCGGATCACCTCGTCGAAGAGTTCGATCGCCTCGTCGAAGCGCTCGAGCTCGGTGAGCACCGTCCCAAGATTGAATCGCACCTCGGTGAATTCCGGGCGGTGCTTCAGGGCTTCCTGAAAACACAGCACCGCCTCGTCAAACCGCCGCATCTCCTGCAGCACAACGCCGAGGTTGTTGCAGATGTCGACGTGATCGGGCTGGCGGCGGAGCGCCCTGCGGTAATGCTCACCGGCCTCTTTAAGCTCACCCTCCGAATGGCGAAGCGCCCCGATGTTGAAATGGGCCTCGACATGTTCGGGATCGAGCGCGAGTGCCCGCTCGAAGGCGCCCGCCGCGTCCTCGGTTCGCCCGTCTTCGTGAAGCATGACGCCGAGCTTCGTGTGCAGATCGGGATCGCGATCGTTGAGTTCGAGGGCGCGCTCGAAATGAGCCCGCGCGTCGTCGCGCCGGCCTTGGGTGCTGCGCAGGATTCCCAGATTCTTGACGAGCTCGGCTTCGCCCGGGGCGATCGCGACGGCCTTTTCGAGCGTATCGGCCGCGCCGTCGATGTCTCCCGCCTCCTTCAGGCTCACCGTGAGATTGATGAGGGCGTTGAAGTTGTCCGGCACGAGCTCGAGCACGCGCCGATAACAGGCGATCGCGTCGTCCCAGTCGCCGCGAAGTGAGTGAAGCACGCCCAGATTGTTGATGGCGTCGAGATGCCGCGGATCGTGCTTGAGGACCTTCCGATAGAGCTCGGCGGCCGCGCCGGCATCGCCCGCCTGGTGCTCTCGGAGTGCTTCCTGAAAGAGCTGGTTCGCGTTCATCATCGAGGATCCTCGTGCCCGCCTGAAGCGACCTTACGGGGCGGTGGTTAATGATCGATTAGCCATGACCCCTGCCGCCTTCCCGGCGCCCGCTTCCGGTGGTTCGGCATCGATGGAGAGAGGCTTTTGTCGCGCGGCGCGCGTCATGATCAGGCTTTGATGATGACGGATTGCCCCGTGTCGAGAGCGACGAACGGGAGATCGTGGCGGGTCATGAACTCGTCCCAGGCCTTGCCGCCCCCGGGGAAGCTCGGCGATGCGTAGTCGTCGTTCACGATCACGCCGCCGGGGCTTAGGCGCGGATAGAAATATTCCAGCGTGGCGAGGGTGGGCGCGTAGAGATCGACATCGATATGCACGAACGACCAGCGGGCTTCAGGCAAAGTCTCGAAAACCTCCGGGATCCATCCCTTGTGGAAGTCGATCTCCGGGTAATCCTGCAAGACCGACTTGACGTGCTCGATGGGTGCCGCAAGGTCGCCCGCCTGGTGGGACATCGTATATTCGACGGCGCCGCCCGGGCGTTTGAGGCTGGAGATCGCATCTTGGGGGACGGGCGCGCTCAAGCCCTCGAAGCTGTCGATCAGATGCAGGCCGGCACCTCGGAAATCGCTCTCCAGGTGTCTCGCCAGGCGACAGAGCAACAACGTGCTGAAGCCCGCAAGCACGCCGCACTCCGCCGACGCGCCTTCGACCTCACGGGTGGCGTGAAAATACTGCGCGAGAGTGAGTGCGCGGCCCGTTCGGCGAAGAACCTTCCAGGCCGGCAGGCCCGTGTGCGACCGCTCGATGGCGTCACGGAAGACGGAGAGGAAGGCGAGGCCCGCCACCTCCGCCCGGCCGTAGAGGATCTCGAGGTGGCGCTCGATCGGGGCCCGGCTGTGGATCTGGGCGATCTTCTGTAGAAAGGCGTACGCTTCTCCCATGACCGCGCTCCTGTGATCTCGCGGGCGCCTAGGCCGCTTCCGTGCGGCCGTGGTCGATTCCCATCTGGCGTTCGAGGGCCTCTTTCTCGGCCAGCCAGAGTTCGCCATAGGCGACGTCTCTGCAGTCTTCGAACCACGGGCCGCCGCGCGTGTAGTGAATCACCTTCGGCGTTCCATGATCGGGTTTGGGGCTCCACCCCTCGAGCCAGTTCCACGTCTCCGGTACCGTGCCGATCAGCGCGTCGTCGAGCCATTGGAAGCGGTGCAGGAAAGCGGGCTCCTCGCGGCTCACCAATTCGGGCGTCAACACGCGGTTCGCGGGATGACCGCAATTGATCAACATCAGGCTCGACCAGTTCTTGCGCGGATAGACGGTCTGGATGCAGCCATCCATCTTGGTGAGCTCGGGCGGCCGGTGATCGTGATGGACACACATCAAGGCGTAGCGGTCGTCGGCGCGCGCCAGGAGTTCCTGAACGTCGCCGAGCCACAGAAAATCGCAGTCGCAGAACAAGGCCCACCCCTCATAGTCGGTGAGCGCGGGGACGAGAAACCGCGTGTAGCAGAATTGGGTGGTGGCGAGGGGGTCCGGCTCGCGCCAATAAAGCCGCTGATAACGCAATGCCTTTTCACGCAACGCGATGACTTTGACCGGCTTGGAGGCGTGACGCTGAATCGAGGAGCGGCAGACCTGATAGGCGATGTCTTCACGGCTATCCCAGCCGACATAGACGGGAATCTCGCTCATCGCGCTTCTCTCCTTACTTTGAAATATGTTGATTGACTGTGGCGAGCATCAGCGCGAACTCGTCGGCCGTGCGGCGAACCGTTTCACACCACGCCTCATCCTGTTTCTGACGAATGAGATGCATGGTGGGATACCAGGGGGAGTCGCTGCGTTGGATCTGCCAGCGCCAGCTGGGCGCCGCGGGAACGAGTGCCCAGATGGGCTTTCCGAGGGCTCCTGGAAAATGAACCGTCGTATTGGCGATCGATATGACGAGATCGAGCGCATCGATTTGCGCGGCAAAGTCGTCGAGATCGGTGAGTGGATCAGCGTCCGGCCAGTCGGCGATCTTGATGCCCCAACGTTCGCGGGCTTTGTCGATCTCCGCACGGCAGTCGCCATATTGCAGGTTGACGAAATGAACGCCGGGGACTCCAAGTAACGGACGCCAGTCGGCGAGGGAGGTTTGACGCAGCCGACGCTCGGTCGGCGTCTTGCCGCCGCGCCAGGAAATGCCGACCTTCAGGCCCGATCCCAGGGCTTCGTAACGTGCCCGCCAGCGCGTGACCGCCTCGGGATCGGTCGCGAGATAACGCGGCCGTCCCCGGCGAAAGCTTTCTTCGTCCGGCCGGTAGTAGCGGGGCAGCGAGCCGATCGGAATGATTACGGCGCGATCGGCGCCGGCTTCTCCGCTCGTGGCCTCCGGTCGCGTGTTGGTGACCGTAAGATCCGGAAAGGAGCGTGTGAACAACGGGGCGAGGCGGCCTTCGACATGGAGTGATATCTCGCGGGCCTCGGCCGCCAGATCGTTCAGGCATTGAGCAAACATCACGATATCGCCCGGCCCTTGTTCGCCGACGACTTTGACCGTTCGTCCGGCGAGGGAAACGGGCGTCATCCCGTCCAGGAAAGCCGACGGCAAGTTGCTCCGGGGCATGCGCAGGCGCCAGTCGTAGGCGTCCCAGCCGGTCTTGTAACGCCCGAGCAACAGCAAGAGCTGAGCGCGGTTGTATTGAGCCTGGACAAAATCCGGCCGGATTGTGCTCGCCATCGCGTAAATATCGAGCGCCTCGTCGTACCGTCCAAACTGCTGAAGCAGGATTGCGAGGTTGTTGTGGGCCTCGGCGGAGTCCGGCTCGAGAGCGATCGCCTGACCGAAGTTCGCGGCCGCCTCTTGCAGGTCGCCGGCCATTACCTGAGTGATTCCGAGATCCGAATGCGCCTCGGCATGGTTCGGATAGCGCTTGATCACGGCTTCGTAGATTTGAATGCTGTGCTCCAAGCAGTTCTCCCGGCGCAGTCGGGTGGCCAACTCGAGATAGGGCTCGGGATCGTCCGGCGCGGCGCCAGCCCATTCGCTGAACCGGACCGTCGAGGGATCCGCATCGCTGAGGGCGCGTACGATGCGCTGCATCGGTTCAGACACCGTTGCGTCATGGGGTGCGGCGCCGGCGGCACGGTGGAAACAGGCGAAGGCCTCGACCGGACGGCCGAATCGTTCGTAGGCGAGGCCGAGATTGATCCAAGCCGGCGACATCTCCGAATTAAGGGAGACGGCTCGCTCGAAATGGGTGATCGCTTCGTCGAGGCGATCGAGCTTGATCAGGGCGGCGCCCAGGTTCGAATGGAGCTCGGCGTTCTCCGGTTCGAGCTTGAGGGCCTGCCAGTAGCCTGCGACGGCCTCGGCATTCCGGCCGAGCAGGCGAAGCGCGTTTGCCGCATTGCTCTGGGCGGTCGTGAATTTCGGTTCGAGCGCAATCGCCTCCCGGAAGGAATCGAGTGCGGCGCTGGGATCGCCGGCGGAAAGCAGGAGCATGCCGAAGCTGTTGTGATAAGAGGCCGCGTCCGGGCGCAGCCGAAGGGCATTGGCCACGCGTTCGGCCGCTTCCTCGGTCCGGCCGAAGCCGGCCAGGGCGAGCCCTAAAAGATGAAGCCCGTCCGGATTCCGCGGCTCATGGGCCAGAAGATCGCGCAGGAGCGTTTCGGCTTGCTCGAGCTTTCCGTCATCGAGCAGCGCTGCGCTTTCGGTGAGCAGCGAATGGCTCTCGCGAGCGGGCGGGGCGGGTGAAGCCCCCTCGCTTGGTGTCGCGGCATCGAGGCGCGCGAAACGGCCTCTCATCTCTCCTCACAACTGGATGCGTCGCGATTTCCCCGACTTCCCGCGCAAGGGGCGTGCCAGCGAGGACTTCCCTCAATCGATTGAAAAGGCGTGTTTATTTTCTACGCAGTGGAGATCGTCGAGACGGGCACGGCCGGAGAGGGCGGCAGAAATTGCCGCCTCGGGCCGAGCGCATCGCCGGCCCAGCCCGGCGCGTCGTCGAGCAGGCCGCGCAGGCGCGCTTCGCGATGCCATCCCGCCTCCCGGTAGATCGAGAGCGAGAGTTCCGGTTCGGCCAAGTGATCCAGCAGCCGTGCCAGGCTCTGAACCACCCGCACGATCGTGTCGGGGTCGGGCGGCGTGCCGTCGTCCGCGACATGGCTCATCAGGGCAAGGCGCACGGTCGCGAAGCGTATGCCGAGTATGGTTGCGCGCTCGGCGGGGTTGCTCCCGAGCCCCGCATGGGGGAAGGCGCTCGAATCGATCTCAGCCTGCAGCCAGCGGTGCAGAACCGGTGCCATCCGGGGTGCCGCGTCTTGCCAAAGCTCACGCAGCCGCGGATAGGCATCATCCGGCCCGACGGGTCCGGGCAACCGCATCAGTGCGAAGGAGCTGGGTTCGAGCCGCACCGCGAGGGCTTTTTCCATGGTGCGGAAGGTTTCCTGAAAGCGCTCGCCGCTCGGATGTTGCGCGGCATGGGCGAGCGCCGCGAGCGCGAGAAGAAGGCGGTGGGGATCGGCTGCGTCGGCTTCCGCCGTGGCCAATCGATCCTCCACCGAGTCGATCAGGAAGGGTGTCGCCTCGGCCCACCGGGCGGGCGGTTGATGCTGAAGCGATTGAGCGACACAGGCGATCCTCACCATCGCGCGCTCGGGCGATGACGTCGGGTCGCCGGCCAGCGCGAGAAAGCCCTCGATGACGGAGGCCCCCTCTTTGGGCGTCAGCCCCTCGGGCAAGATATCGCGCACCTTATTCGGAAGCCGCTCGACGCGATGCCCTGAATGCACAAAGGGGCGCTCACCGAAAAGCGCGAGCCGCGCGATCGACGGACAGGAAAGGAAGGCCGACATGTGCAGCTCGGCGCCGAGGCGCCGTGTAATGCGTGGGTAGAAATGACAGGAGTCGTTTACGAACGCGGTACCGTATTGCTTCTGTATCCCGCACAGGCCCGCAGTAAGCTTTACGCAGGTATCGCTTGTGCAATCGCGGCGCATAACGGTGCCGACCGCAGTGTGGTCGAGCGCCTCCTCGAGCTCGGGAGCTTCGTGGCGATAGAGGCTCGCGGTCGGATCGTCCACCACCATCGACCAGCCGCGGCAGCAAGTATCCTCGCAGCGCTCGGCGGCACAGACGAAATCTTCCAGCACGGCGAGGCGCTGAACCTCCGCCAAGCCATCGACCCCGTCGTTTCGTGCCATGATGCGGATCTCTCTTACGTGGATGTGAGTTCGTAACGGATCGGATATTTCTCGTCCGACAGGACGTACTGTGTTCCCGCAAACTGGCTTGAATCGATCAAGAGAGGCGCCTGCAGATTCACCGTGACCGTGACGTTATCGCCCTCTCGGCGCACGCAGACGAGCAAAAGAATCACCAGGTCCGCGGGATTGATTTCCAGCGTCTTGCACGCGGACTCCATGTCCTTCGCGTCATAAAGGTCATTCTCCGTGTTGATCGGCAGCACGATGAAGGAAAGGTCCTTCTCGTCGATCGACTGCAGCAGCCTGAATTGTGCGTAGTTCTCGTTGTTGAGATCGACGAGTGCGTAGTCGCGCCACTGAGGGAAACCAAGAAGGCCCGACGCGAAGCGAATCGCCGTGGCCGGATCCACCTCGATCGTCCCGTAGCGGGACTCGATGACGAGCTTTTCGCCCTCGGTCTTCTGATTGTCCATCTCGAGTCCGGGGTCCCCAGGGGATGATGCCTGTGATTTCTTCACAGCCGTGCTTCTCTCGTGCATGTTATTCACCCTTCTTAGTTGCTAAATGACTAACTCCGTCCGGACCGTCGCCTGAGCGCTTTGGCGCCTTAGCGAAGGAAGTCGGACAAGTTCAAGTTGCTGAGCCGCGAAACGGTCAGGAATGACGCCTCGAGTATCGTTTGATTCTCGGTCAAACGGATGATCGCCTCCGTTATGTCCACATCCTCGATATTGCTGATTTGATTGTCGAGATAGACGACGAAGTCCCTGTGGCGGCTGTTGGTGTCATCGAGGGTTAACAGCGTGTTGCCGAGCTCGTTGCGGTAATCGGCGAGATCGGCGATCGCGGTGTTTACCAACGACAGGGCGCTCTCGATCAGCCCCTTGTCGTTTGTCGCGTGGCCCTCGACGGCCGCCTTGAGCGCGCCGATGATTCGCTGGAAACCGATACGGTCGGCTCCCATCCCATAGGTGACGGTGAGGTTGACGTCGGCGCGAACGGTGAGCTGAATGTTGTCGCCCTGGTAGTAGTTGTTGTCCAGGACGCCGAAGGACGCCGGGTCCGGAACGGGGAACTGAACGGGAGGCGTGTCCGTCATTGAGCCCGAAAAGAGGAACCGCCCGTCCTCGTCGCTGTTGAGCAGGCTCCCGACGCTGTCCAGGAGATTCTGGGCGATCAGGGAGAGATTGACCATATCGCCGCCGGCGTCGTTCAGGCGCTGGATCAGCGTGGTGCGCAGTTCCGAGGCCGCATCGAAAATACCGCTCACCGCCGCATCCATGCGTTCGGCCCGGGCGATCACGCGCTGATTGTTTTCGACGAATTGAGCCGTCTGCGACTTGCTGCCCTCGAGGGTGATCAAGCGTTTCGCATCCCGTGCGATGCCGGAGTAGTTCAGCGCCTTCTTGCCGGTCGCGATCTGCGCCTGCTGCTCGAAGGTTCGGCTCTGCAGGTTGAGAACGTTGTTCAGGAAGAATGTGTGCTGAGCGAGATTGGCAACCCGTAACATTGATCACTCCTACTGGACGATCTCGAGCAGCGTGTCGAACATCTCTGATGCTATCGTCATGACTCGCGCCGACATGGTGAAGGCGTTTTGGAGGAGGATGAGATTCGCCATCTCCTCGTCCAGGTTGACGCCGGAGATAGAGGTGGCACGCATCGTCAGGTTGTCGAGCAGGATCTCGTGACTCACGCGCGCGTTTTGCGCTTCGGCGGCACGGACGGAGCCGAAGCCGATTATGGCGCCGGCGAAGTCGGTGAAGGTCGTGTTCGACAGGGGCAGCCCGCCGACGGCCGCGAAGGAAAATTGCGTCTTGCCGAGCGCGGCGAGACGTTGAATCGCACGGTTGTCGCCAATCGTGATGCCCTGTTCACCGACGAGCGCGGTGGTGCTGAGCTCGGTCGAGGTGACGCGGCCCGGGTTGGCCACGATGTCGGCCCTGACCGCGAGGGTTTCGGCATTGGTGCCGGTGAAAAAGTCATTCAGTCCGAAGAAGTGGGAAAAGCCGCGGCCCGTTACGGATTCGGCGGTGCCAATGTCGTTGATCGCGATGCCGTTTGCCGAATTCGCCGCGGTGATCGTGAGCTTGCCGTTGGTGACGACCACCGTCGCGTCGGCTCCAAGCGCGGCGTTGAGAGCCACGGCTACGGCGCCCACCGTGGTCGCGCCGAGTGCCGTGAGATCCAAATCCACGCTGTTGACGATAACCCCGGTGCCATCGACCACGGCGACCCGCACCGTTCCCGTCGCATCGAAGGCGTCCGCGTCGGCGACCGTCGTCGTCCCCGTCAAGACGTCGGGCGCGGGAAAGCCCGAGCCCTGATTGTGGACCGCGTTGACCTGGTCGCGAATCATGGCGCTCAACGATTCGACCTGAGCGGCGAGGTCAGCCAACGCGCCGTCACGTACATCCAGCAGGCCCTTGAGCTTACCGGACTCGATTTCGGTCGTGACGTTGGGGCTCATGCCCGAGGTGGCAATGATATCGCCGGCGCCCGTGGGGTTGCCCGCGCTGTCGAGGCTGAAGATCGTGATCGCCCCGAAGGTGGTCGTATCCTTCACCGTCGCGGCGGGGGAATAATCGATGAGCCGGCGCGACCCCTCGAGCAGGCTGTGGCCGCTCAGCGTCGATATGGAGACCCGGCCATTGGCCCCGGTGATCGCATTGATGTCGATGAATTCGGCGATCTTCAAGATCGCGGCGTCTCGCCGATCTTCCAGGTCGGGCACCTCCTCGTTGCCCGCGGTCGCCAGGGCGATTTGAACGTTGAGGGATTCGATTTCGATGAGTTGCGCGTTGATCTCATCGACCGCGGCCTTGATCTGCTGATCGGCCTCATAGCGAAGAGTTTGCAGGTCGGCGGCCATCTTCGCGAGGTTCCGCGCGATTGTTTTGCCGGTCAAAACCACCTCGAAGCGAAGCGAGGCATTTTCCGGATTGTTGGCCATGGCTTCGAGCGCGCTGTTGAAGGCGTCGATGTCGGCGCCGGTCGAGAGGTCATCGCCCGGCGCGCCGAAAAGGTTTTGCATCTGGGTGAAGAACCTGCCGACAGTATCGGCCGCGGCGAACTGCGAGATTTGAGCGCGCAGCTCGCGAATGAGAAAGATATCGACGACCCGCGTGATCGACGAGACTTGGACACCCACGGCCTCACCGTCGATGAGCACCGTCTCTAGATTGGTTATCTTGCGCGAGTAGCCTTCGGTGTTGACGTTGGCGATATTCTGCGATGTCGCCCCAAGGCCCGCCTGCGCCGCTTGCAGGCCGCTCGTCGCGTTGTTGAAGATGAGGGTGAATGACATCGAATGTGCGTCCGAGGCAGGGCGTCAGATTTTGGTGTTGAGGCTGATGGGGTTGCCTGTCGTGTCGAGTGCCGGCGGCGGTGTCGACTTCTCGCCCACGGCGGTGTAGCCCCTCGTGGGCTGATTTTCGGCGGAGACGGCATCCGCTACGGCCTTCATCAGGCGTTCGTTCACGGTCCGGGCCGCCGTCAAAACGTGACAATTATGACGCGCCAGATCGTGCAGGCGCCGTGTCGCGTCGCGCACGAGCTCGCGCGTCGAAGCGTCCGTTTGATCGAGGACGTGCGGATCGGCACGCAGGAGCTTCAGCTGCTCCGCGTATTGCTCGGTGAGCAGGGCTTTCTCCTCCTGAAGGGGTACGATGTCCTTGGGCCGCATCGCTCGAAGCGCGGTCGTTTCGGCGGACATCAAGTCGCTGAGGCGGTCCGATATCTGAACCAGCTCATCGAAGCGTTCCGTCGGAAGGTTGTTCATGACACCTCCTGAACTTGCAGAATTTCGCGCATGACGGCGTCGGCGATGCCGATGCCTCCGCTCTTGACGATCTCGTGGGCGTATTCTTGGTTCAGAAACGAGCGGTAGATCTTCTCCGCGTGACTGCCTCCGAACATCCCGTCCGTCTCGATGCCGGCGAACATCACGTCGAGTATTTGGGCGAGGAAAACACTCTCATATTCCTCGGCGACCCGGCGTGCGACCGCTTCATCGCTTGTGTGCGTGATGCTCGGCAGAGCGCGCGTCGCGCTGCCCGTGATGAGCGGGTCAGCGTAAACGCTTTCGAACGCGTCCATCACATGACCCTAATCTCGGCCTGAAGCGCGCCCGCCGCCTTGATCGCCTGAAGAATCGTGATCATGTCGCGCGGTCCGACGCCGAGAGCGTTGAGGCCAGTCACCAGTTCTCCAAGGCTGACCGTGCGCGGCAATACGGCGAGTTGCTTATCGTCGGCGTTGTCGATTTCGATATCGGTCCGCTCGACGGTGACGGTTTCGGCTCCCTCGGGCGCAAAAGCGCCGGGCTGCGAGACCTGCGGGGTTTCGCTGATCTTGATCGTCAGGTTGCCGTGTGCGATGGCCACCATATCGATACGCACGTCGCCGCCCATCACGATCACGCCCGACTTGTCATCGATGATGACCCGGGCGATCTGGTCCGTCTCGACCGTGAGCTGCTCGATTTCGGCGAGGAGCAGCGCGACGTTGAAGCGATAGGCTTGGGGCACGACGAGCCGTACGGTGGCGGGATCGACGGGCACCGAGGCGGCCGTATCGAGATAGCGGTTGATCGCTTGGGCGACATGGCGGGCGGTGGTGAGGTCCGGGTTGCGGAGCGCAATGTTCAGCACTTCGAGGCTGGCCAAGTCGAAATCGATCTCGCGTTCGACGATTGCGCCGCTGACGATGCGCCCGCTCGTCGGCACGCCCTGGGTGAGGCTCGAGCCGGACGATCCTTTGGCCGAAAATCCGGCGATCGTCGTCTGGCCCTGGGCGACCGCATAGACTTGCCCGTCGGCGCCCATGAGGGGGGTCACCAGGAGCGTGCCGCCGATCAGATTCGAGGCGTCACCGAGCGCGCTCACCGTGACGTCGATGCGCGAGCCCTGGCGCGAGAAAGGCGGCAGCGTCGCCGTCACCATGACGGCGGCGACGTTCTTCGTATTGAGCACGGCGTCCCGCGTGTTCACGCCGAGGCGCTCCAGCATGGCGACCAGGCTTTGCTGGGTGAAGGCGGAGTTGTTGAGCCGATCGCCGGTCCCGTTCAGCCCGACGACGAGGCCGTAGCCGACGAGCATGTTGTCCCGGATGCCCTCGAAGTTCGCGATATCCTTGATGCGCGAGCCTCCAAGCGCCGCACTCGGCAACATCGCGAGGAGCGCAAAAGCGACCGCTGCCGCCCCGGCGAGCGACTTGACGATGGCGAGGCCTGGACGAAACCGGGCCGGAAGGGCGTGGTGACGCTCGATCACGGTGTGCACTACCATTCGATCGTATTTATCCGTTACGAAACGAAGCGAGCGGCGTGCCAACCCCGGTATTGATCTAAGAGGCTGAAAGTCAAAGATTCTTATGGGGGCGTCGTGGGCGCGTCCGGGCACGGCCTGGCAGGCGATGCCTCGGGGGCGGCAATTCTTGCCCGGCGGCCGCGGCGGCTTTACGCGTTTTTAACTCGACCCCGCGATGCTCCACGAGGCCAGAGCCCCGACTGAATCAGGCTTAATATTCAACCGATTCAAACATGAAGATCTATCCAACGAGTCCATACGGACCGGGAGCCGTGCGCCGCAAGAACCGTTCGTCCGGAGACGGGCGGGGCGATTTCGTGGTCGACGAGACAAGTGAGGACGCGGCGACCCAGTTGGCGCCCGCGGTTACCGCTCCGAGCCTGCTCGGATCGCTTCTGGCCGTGCAGGAAGTCGATCATCGAGATGCCGGCCGCCACCAGGGCCTCAGCCGAGGACATAACCTACTGGATTTCCTTAGTGAAATCCGTCTTGGGCTGCTCGCTGGCGGCATCCCGCGCGAGGCGCTTCGACGCCTATCCCGCGAACTGGATAAGCAGCGCACCGCGACGGATGACCCGAGACTGACCGGCCTCATCGACGAGATCGACCTTCGGGCACGGGTCGAGCTGGCCAAATATGAGGGCAGCTAGCCGACCTTTCGAGCCCGCCGCGTGGCCCTATTTCCTGAGAAAATTTGTAGGTCTCTGGCCGCTTCAAGGGCTTGCAGCCTTTAGGCCTGATTCATATACTCGCGCCGCCGGATGCTAAGGAAACGAACAAAGAAGGTGAAGCTGCCACTGGGCTACCGGCCCTCCGAGAAGGAGTCGTTCATGAGCCCGGTGCAGCGTGAATATTTTCGCCGGAGGCTGCTCAAGTGGCAGTCCGAGTTGTTTGACGAGTCCCACCAGACGCTCGAGCATCTCAAGGAATACTCGCTTGTCGAACCGGACCTGGCCGATCGCGCGTCTATAGAGACTGAGCGCGCCATCGAGCTGCATACGCGCGACCGCGAACGAAAGCTGCTCACCAAGATCGACGCTGCGCTCAAGCGCATCGAGGATGGCAGCTACGGCTATTGCGAGGTCACCAGTCAGCCCATCAGCCTTCGCCGCCTCGAAGCGCGGCCCATCGCGACGCTCAGCCGTACAGGCGGGCCGTGCGTCCGGCTTAAGGGATTCGTGCTGGCCGGAGAGCCCACGGCCTCCAGGTCTGTCGTTCGCCGCCCGTCGCCTCAGAAGGGATAGATGATATCCAGCAACTGGAAGCCGTAGCGCGGTTGCTGAACGTCCGTGAGCTGGCCACGTCCGCCGTAGATGATCCGCGCCTCGGCGACCTTCGACGAATCAATCGTGTTGTCGGCGGTGATGTCTTCCGGGCGGATGACGCCGGCGATGAAGAGTTCACGCACCTCGAAATTGACCCGCACTTCCTGACGCCCGCGGATTACCAGGTTTCCGTTGGGCAGCATCTGGGTGACGATCGCCGCCACCTTCAAGTTTATGGTTTCCTCCCGCTCGACGCTGCCCTCCCCTTCATGCACGCTTCGCGTGTCGATATCCACCAGGTTCGTCGGATCGACCGCTTCCGGGAGGATCGCGTCGAAGGACGCTTCGAAGCCCAAAAGCGCGCTGGCGTCGTCATTTTCCGTGGTCGTCCGCTTGCGCTCGGTCGTGTTTTCGAGGCTCGCGCTCCTGCACGATCTCTCCGCGCGTCGCACGGAGCTGGACAGGCGGGAGCGCCAGATCGATCTGCGCGAAAAGGTTCTCATCGTGGCCGAGGACCGGGTCCAGAAGAAGATCGGCGAGCTCAAGAACGTCGAGGTGACGGTATTGGATCTGCTGCGTCGATACGACGAGCAGGAGAACGCCCGGATGGGCAGTCTGGTCAAGATCTACCAGAACATGAAGCCCAAAGACGCGGCTCGGATCTTCAATGAACTTGACTTCGACGTCCTCGTCGAGGTCCTCGAGCGAATGCGCGAGACCAGCGCGGCGCCGATCCTCGCACGGATGGATTCAGAGCGGGCGAAGGCGTTGACCCTTGAGTTGGCCGAACGCGGCCGCTTGCCAGAGACCGCGGGAGACGGAACCTAGAAGCCGGAGATCAACCTTAACCCTAGGTTAATCCTTGCCGGTTAAATTTTGTCATCTTTAGAAGAGCGGAGTTTTCGCAATGGAAACCCGTGGATGGAGCCGCCACCATGGCTGTAGACAAGAGCATGCATGTCCTCGTCGTCGACGACTACAAGACGATGGTTCGCATCATCGGCAATTTGCTGGGTCAGCTCGACTTCAAGAACGTCGATGACGCCACCGATGGAAATGTGGCGCTGGAAAAGCTCCGTCGGGGCGACTATGGCTTGGTTATCTCCGACTGGTACATGGAGCCGATGACCGGTCTGCAACTTCTGCGGGAAGTACGAGCCGACGCCAAGCTCAAGGAGATCCCGTTCATCATGGTGACGGCGGAAAGCAAAACCGAAAATGTCGTCGAGGCAAAGAAGGCAGGTGTGAGCAACTACATCGTCAAGCCGTTTAATGCCGAAACCCTGAAAAATAAATTGACGGCCGTGTTCGGCGCCTTCTAACGGCCGGTTCTCGGTGGCACGGAAACGGTAATCGAAAAATGAGTGGGATGGAAGCGGTGGCGACATACCAGAAGCGTGTCGGAGAATTGTGCGCGCAGCGGGGTGACCAAGTCGGCGTCGATGAGATCTCGGAAGTCATCGAAAGCCTGCTGGGGACGCTTGAGGGTGACCTTACCGAGCACGATGTTCGACTCTATCGTGAAGTCGAGCAGCTCGTGTCCTATATCCGCTCCGCCAAGAAGGAAATCGCCGATCTCTGTCCAGGCGACCTGCGAGAAGATGCTATCCCGGATGCCGCAGACCAGCTCGACGCCATCGTGAGTGACACCGAGAAGGCCACGGGCACAATTCTCGATTCGGCTGAAAAGATCGAGAGTATCGGGGCTAATTTGGATGACGAGACTCAGAATGAAATTCGCTCGCTCATCACCCAAATTTACGAAGCGTGTAACTTTCAAGACGTCACG
>JAPUJA010000341.1 GCA_027296525.1 Pseudomonadota bacterium
GGCGCATCGTCACCTACGGGATGAGTCCTCAGGCCGATCTGCGCGCTGACAACATACGGCTCGATGCGACCGGCGCGGCCTTCGATGTGATTGTCACGGACCGCCAGCACGACCGGCGCACCACGCTTTCGGACTTTCGCCTGCCCATGGTGGGCGCGCACAACGTACAGAACGCGCTCGCCGCGATCGCCGTGGCGCTCGAGATGGGCATCGTGGAAGACGTGATACGCCGCGCGCTCGCCGGGTTCCGGGGCGTCAAGCGCCGCTTTACAAAGATCGGCGAAAGCAACGGCGTCACGGTGATCGATGATTACGGCCACCACCCGGTCGAGATCGCCGCCGTGCTTCGCGCCGCGCGGAACGCCTCGGCGAAGCGCGTCGTCGCCGTCGTCCAACCCCATCGCTACACGCGCCTTCGCGACCTCTTCGAAGAGTTTTGCACCTGTTTCAACGAGGCCGACGTGGTGATCGTGGCGGACGTCTACACCGCCGGCGAACAGCCGATCGAGGGAGTCGACCGCGACGCGCTGGTGGCGGGGATCCAGAGTCACGGGCATCACCATGTCGAGGCCCTGAACGCGCCCGAAGACTTGGCCGGCGTCGTGAGCCGCCTGATCTCGCCGGGCGATCTCGTGATCTGTCTCGGCGCGGGCGACATCAGACGATGGGCGCACGCGCTTCCCGCGGCGCTCGACGCGCTCAACCCGCCCCAATCGGCGAGCGACAAACAGGCCGGGCGATGATGGCGGCCGGGAAAATGACACCGGATTTAATCGAGCGCCTGCCGCCCGTGCGCGGCCGGCTGACGGCCGAGGCCCCCCTCGCCCGGATCACCCGGTTCGGCGTCGGCGGACCGGCGGCGGTGCTGTTCCGCCCCGCCGACCCCGAGGATCTGACCCAATTCCTGGCGGGAAAACCCGCCGAGGTGCCCGTCACGGTGGTCGGGGTGGGCTCAAACCTGCTCGTGCGCGATGGCGGGGTCGACGGCGTCGTCGTTCGCCTGGGCCGAGGCTTCGCCCGGATCGAGATCACCGAAATGACGGTAAGCGCCGGCGCGGCGGCGCTCGACCTCAATGTGGCGCTCTCGGCCCGCGACGCCGCCATTGCGGGGCTCGAATTCTTGAGCGGGGTGCCGGGAACGATCGGCGGTGCGCTTTACATGAATGCCGGGGCTTACGGCCGCGAGATGGCCGACGTGATGAACGCGGCCGACGCCCTCGATTCCGAGGGCGGGCGTCACCGGCTCTCGCCCGACGAACTCGGATTCGACTACCGTCGTTCCGCGTTGCCGGAGGGCTGGATCTTCGTCGGCGCGACGCTCGAGGGATTCCGGGGCAAGCGCGAGGAGATCGCGCGGCGCATCGCCGAGATCGGCGACGAACGTCATACGAGTCAGCCGGTGCGCGGGCACACGGGCGGCAGCACCTTCACCAATCCCGCCGACGGCCCGAAGGCGTGGGAGCTCATCGAGCGTGCCGGATGCCGGGGCCTCGCCTTGGGCGGCGCGAAGGTATCGGAGAAGCATTGCAACTTCTTGATCAACACCGGCGATGCCACGGCGGCCGATATCGAAGCGCTCGGCGAAGAGGTACGCCGACGCGTGGCCGAAAAGACGGGCGTCACGCTCGAATGGGAAATACGCCGCATCGGACAGCCGCTCGCCGCGGGGCCCAAAGAGGTCCGACCATGACGAAGCATGTCGCGGTCCTGATGGGCGGATGGTCGGTCGAGCGCGAGGTCTCGCTCGTCTCGGGCGCGGCCGTTGCCCAGGCGCTCGCCGAGCAGGACTGCCGCGTCTCCAAGGTCGATGTGGGACGTGACATTGCCGCCCGCCTCGCCGAGCTCGAGCCCGACGTCGCCTTCAACGCGCTTCACGGTCGCTACGGTGAAGACGGCTGCGTGCAGGGCCTGCTCGAAGTGATGGGCATCCCCTACACGCATTCCGGCGTGCTCGCCTCCGCGCTCGCCATGAACAAGCCGCTCGCCAAAGAGATTTTCCACAATGCCGGGATCATCTGCCCCGAAGGAGTCGTGATCCGGCTGGATGCGCTCGCGCCCGGGAAACCCTGGGCGCCGCCGATCGTCATCAAGCCGCTCAACGAAGGCTCGAGTGTCGGCGTGCGGATCATCCTCGAAGGCGAAAATTGGACCGAAGAGGAGCTCGCCGAATGGTCCTACGGTGACGACGTTCTGATCGAGCGCTTCATTCCGGGCCGCGAGATTCAGGTGGCCGTCATGGGTGAGCGCGCGCTCGGCGCCATCGAGATCCGGCCCAAGGGCCGGTTCTACGACTACGACACGAAATACACCGAGGGCATGGCCGAGCATGTCATGCCGGCTCCTCTGGCGGAGGCCGACTACGCCGAGGCGCTTCGGATCTCGCTCCTCGCGCACAAGACTCTCGGCTGCCGCGGCGTGACGCGCGCCGATCTGCGCTACGACGACACGAACCGCACGCCCGGACGTTTCTATCTGCTCGAGGTCAACACCCAGCCCGGCATGACGCCCCTCTCGCTCGTGCCCGAGATCGCGGCCCACGCCGGTATCAGCTTCGGGGAGCTGGTCGCGTCGCTGGTGGAGGAAGCGCGATGCGACGGTTGAACTCCCGCGCGCGAACCGGCGTGTCACGTCGCCGCCGCCCGAGAGGCGCCCGCCGGCCGCGCCGGTCCGCCGCCGGACGGCGTCTGCGGCTCGTCCTCATGGCCGTGCTGGCGTTCGGCCTGTTCGCGGGCGGGAGCTACTGGCTCTGGCACAGCGGGCGGGCGGTGCGGTTCGCCGAAACCGTCGGCTCCACGATTGTCGGCGCGACGGCCGAGCTCGGCTTCACCGTGCAAAAGGTCTACTGCGAGGGTCGGCGTGAAACTTCCCGGGACGACGTGCTCGCCGCCCTCCGGGTCGAGCGGGGTCAACCGATCATCGAATTCGATCCCAAGACCGCCCGGGAGAGGCTCGAGAGTCTCGGCTGGGTCTATTCCGCAACCGTCCAGCGCCATCTGCCCGACACCGTCCACGTCACGATCGTCGAGCGCCGCGCGATGGCCCGCTGGCAGAACAAGGGCGCGACCTACCTGGTCGATCGGGAGGGCGTCGTGATCGGCCCGGCGGACTCAAAGCGTTACGCGGAACTGCCCTTGATCGTGGGCGAAGGCGCGCCGCAAGCGGCGCCCACGCTGTTCGACGCGACCGCAGCCGAACCCGAGCTCTTCCAACGGATAGAGGCCGGCGTCTGGGTGAGCGGGCGCCGGTGGAACCTTTATCTCGACAATGATGTGGAGATCTTCCTTCCCGAAGAAGGCATCGAGCAAGCCTGGTCGCGTCTCGCGGAACTCGACCGGCGCCACGGCCTTCTCGGCAAGGCGGTCTCCGCCATCGACCTGCGCCTGGAGGACCGCTTGGTCCTGCGCCTCACCCCACCGCCGCCGGATACGGATGACGAGGCCGGCCGGCGCATTTGAGCGAACGAAGGAACAGCAAGGAAAGCAAACTTTTGACATGGCACGAGGGAACGGGGAGTTGATCACGGCGCTTGACGTCGGAAGCACGAAGGTGTGCTGCTTCAT
>JAPUJA010000342.1 GCA_027296525.1 Pseudomonadota bacterium
TGGTCAAGAAAGAGCTCTCGTAGCGGTCTAGTTTGGACATACGGATCATCGCTGCGACACTATCGGTTGGATCGCGATCTCCCATCGGCTAAGCTTATCGGCTTGCCGGGCGATCCCGTGATGTTTCAACGGTCGCGATGACCTTTACGCCCCAATTTCTCGACGATATCCGGGCCAGGGTGCCGCTTTCCGACACGATCGGCCGGCGCGTGCGTCTCGTGCGGCGCGGCCGTGAGCACGTCGGGCTCTGCCCCTTCCACAAGGAGAAGACGCCGTCGTTCACGGTCAACGAGGACAAGGGCTTCTTCCATTGTTTCGGTTGCGGCGCCCACGGCGACGTCATCGGCTTCGAGATGCGCATCGACAACCTCACCTTTCCCGAGGCGGTCGAGCGCCTCGCGCGCGCCGCCAGTCTCGAGCTGCCGGTGCACACTCCCCAGGACCGCGAACGGGCCAAGGAGCGAACCTCGCTCTACACCGTGGTCGAGACGGCAGCCGCCTGGTTCCAGGAGCAGCTCTCCGGGTCCGGAGGGGCCGCTGGGCGGGAGTATCTCGAACGCCGGGGCCTGGACGCGGCCACGATCGCGAAATTTCGTCTCGGCTGGGCGCCGGATTCGCGAAACGCACTGAAGCGGGCGCTTACGGGGCCGGGCATTTCCGAGACGATGCTGGTGGCTGCCGGGCTGCTGATTGCGCCCGAGGACGGGGGTGCGTCCTACGACCGGTTCCGCGGACGCATCATATTCCCGATCACCGACCGGGGCGGCAAGGTCGTGGCCTTCGGTGGCCGGGCGCTGGGCGAAGGAACGCCGAAATACCTCAATTCGCCGGAAACGCCGTTGTTCCACAAGGGCGATCAGCTCTATGGCGTGGCGCTGGCCCGCAATCCGGCGCGTGAGGCAGGCGAGGTGATCGTCGCCGAGGGCTACATGGACGTGATCGCGCTCAGCCGCGCCGGCTTCGAAAACGCCGTGGCGCCCTTGGGCACGGCACTTACCGAGGCCCAGATTCAAGAGCTTTGGCGTCTGGCGCCCGAACCCATCGTCTGTTTCGACGGCGATGCCGCCGGCCAACGTGCCGCCCATCGTGCCGCCGAACGGGCGCTCGCCCTGTTGCGGCCGGGTCTGTCGCTGCGCTTTGCCGCCCTGCCACCGGGCGACGACCCGGACAGCGTCATTGCAAAGGGCGGGGCGCCGGCGATGCGGGATGCCCTGGGTGCCGCGCGCCCGCTCGCCGATGTCCTGTGGACTATGGAGAGCACGGGACGTCCCCTCGATACACCCGAGCGTCGGGCCGATCTCGAGGCCCGGCTCTATGCACGGGCACGCCAGATCGATGACGCCGCGGTGCGCCGCCACTACGAACGCCATTTCAGATCGTGCCTGTGGAAGGCTTTCAGCCCGTCATCGATGCCGGCCGGGCGGGACAAGGGCATGGGCCGTTCCCGAGGCGGCCCAACCCGGAAGCCGGTCCCCGAGCCACCGCTCGCCCATAGCTTGGGGATCGGGGCCGACGGGCAGAGCGAGCGCCGGGAGCGGCTCCTCGTCACCATGATTCTCAACCGACCCGAGCTCTTGGCCAAGGTCGAGGAGGAATTCGCCGCCCTCGACATGACCAGCCCCCAGCTGGACGATCTTCGCAGGGCCATTTTGTCGATGCCTAATCCTCCGCCAGACCTTGACTCGGCGGCCTTGAAAAACCACCTCTCAAATCTAGGGTTTTTGGCTGCGGTCGAGCACCTGTCTGCGCCGGGGGAGTGGTCGGAGCGCCGCCTCGAGGATAAATTTGCGAGGCCCGATTTGACGCTTGCCGTGGCAGAGATGGGATGGCGGCATGTTCTGTCGTGTCACAGCCAGGCGGTTGGTTTGAAGGCCGAATTGCGGGCTGCCGAGGAGGCCCTCGCTGAAAACATGAACGATGAGAATCTCGCACGATTCGAGGCCACCCGGCGCCAGATGGAGCGCGAAATTCGAGCCGATGTCGGCTTCGGCGATTGGGATCCTGAAGTCGGGAATCTTGAAAGCGGGGGGCCGTCGCCGGACGGGCCCCGCGTAGCCTAGGCCACTCGGGGTTGCCCGGCGCGCGCGGGACACGGAGTTAAAGCAGAGATATGTTGGGAGTCCGGATCTAATGGCAGCAACCAAGGTTTCGGCCGCGGAAGAACAATCCGAGGCGAGCGAGGAAAGTACCGACAGCCCTCTGCTCGACTCGTCGACCGCCACGGTCAAGAAGATGCTCGCCCGTGGTAAGGAGCTCGGCTACGTCACCTATGACGAGCTCAATGCGGCGCTTCCGCCTGAAAAGGTGTCTTCCGAGCAGATCGAAGACACCCTGGCGATGCTGTCCGACATGGGCATCAACGTCGTCGACAACGAGGAATCCGACGACGCCGCCGCGCCTGTCGACAGCAAAGGCGGCAAGACAACCACGACGACGACACCGTCCACGACCGAAGAGGTCGCCTCGACGGACGACCCCGTACGCATGTACCTGCGTGAGATGGGCAGCGTCGAGCTGCTGTCGCGCGAGGGCGAAATCGCTATTGCCAAGCGCATCGAGGCGGGCCGCGAGAACATGATCGGCGGCATTTGCGAGAGTCCGTTCACCCTCGAGGCGATCGCCAAATGGTATGCCGCGCTCGATGCCGGCGACATGCTGCTGCGAGACATTATCGACCTCGACGCCACCTTCGGCGG
>JAPUJA010000343.1 GCA_027296525.1 Pseudomonadota bacterium
AGATAGGTTTTCATGGTGGTTATCCTCATCCCGCCTGATTCAACCCAGGCGCCGCAAACGCGCGAGCCGGAAGCCTAAAGCCGCAGCATGGTTTCCTGGCCCCGGATGGGGCGCTCGCGGATGAAGGGCTCCGGCCTTGCGGGCGTCGGCATCTCGATCCGATAGCCCTCGCGATAGAGGTTGACGGCGCGCTTGTTGAGGTCGGCGGGCTTGCGTGAGCGCTTTGGCATGCCCCTATGCCCCTGGGGGGCAGCACGCCCGAGCAGGACTTCAGGTTACGGCGCACCCACCACGATGTCTCCCTTGGTCGACTCGACGATCGCGAACAGCTCCTGCTGCTCCGCCTCCGGCACTCCAAACTTGTCCAGAGAAGCCTTGAAATCGACCCCCAGAGCCTGCCATTCCTCCTCCGTGATCATCCAGCCGTCGTGGGTCTCCTTCATAGACATTCCAGTGTAGTTGCACGGCCCACCGGTGGCCTGGCAGATCTGGGCCGTGAGCTGGAACTTGAGTCCTGGGAAGCGCAGGGGTTCTCTGTGTGCGTAGACTTGTGGATTGGCGTTGAGGATCTCATTGTCCACTATCCGGTCGACGAAGTCGTCGACCACCAGGGCAATGTTGTAAACGCCACCGAGACGATCATAGAGAGACTGCGACCCCTCCTCAGCGTTGGCCCGGCTCGCCAGCCCCAAAGTGAGGCCGAGAACCAACAACGGTAGGATGCTGACCGCGAGTAATCTTCGTGCCATTCGGATCTCCTCCTGTGAAACGGGGCTTGCGCCACCGCATGATAGCAGCGAGCCCTCCAAATTCAACCTGATGCACTACCTTCTATAGTTACCTTCTATAGTCACGAGCGGACGTCGGCGGGCCAGGCTCTAAATCGAATGCCAACGTCCTCGATGAGTAGATGCCCGAGCCCTAAAGCCGCGGCATGGCCTCCTGGCCCCAGATGGGGCGCTCGCGGATGAAGGGCTTGGGGGTGCGGGCGTCGGGTTCGTCGAACTCACGTGCGAGACGGTGGCCGTCGAAGATCGCGAGCTGGAGAATCCTCGGCGCGTAGCAGTCGCCCACCGGATAGACGCCCTCGATGCCGTTCGCCCGCCACTCCGACTCGCGGGCCTCGAGCGCGTCGAGCAACGCGCGGTTGGACCGGCGAGCGGTCACAAGGATGACATTGTCGCACTCGACCTCGGTCACCTCATCGCTCGCCTTTCGCGGCGAGCGGCCGGCGGGCGTCGGCATCTCGATCCGATAGCCCTCGCGATAGAGGTTGAAGGCGCGAACCGTGGTGACGTTTCCGGCCTCGATCGCTTCCGCCCAGTGGAACGGCATGACCGCAATCTTCTTCTCGTGCAGCATGTGCTGCACGTTGTCACCCTCGAGCGTGTAGACCGTGTAGTAGGACGCCTGGGCCTGGGGCACGATCATGGTTACTTGCTTGCCTGCATCCGCCATCAATTCCGCCATGCCGATGCCTGTGAAGTAACCGTCGGCATCGAGCACGACGACGCGATCGCCGACCTCCTTGCCCGCCATGATTTGCTCGGGCGTCGAGAGTTGCGGCTTCGAGGCGTCCGCGCCGGGGATGGCCGCGAGGCTGACGCCGCTCAGGCCGTCTTCGCGCCAGCTCGCGCCGGTCGCGATCACGACCTTCTCGGCGCCGTAGTTGAGCACGTCATCGGCGCTCATCGCACCGACACCGGTATGAACCTCGACGTTCTTGAGCTTTTCGAGCTGGCTCTCGCGGTAGGTGATGACCCGACCCCATTCGGCCAAGCCCGGATAGCGCATGATGTCGCGGACGCAGCCGCCGATCTCAGCTTCGGCCTCGCGCAGATGCACGTCATAGCCCCGCAGTCCCAGGACCCGGGCGCACTCCATGCCGGCCGGGCCGGCGCCCACGACGAGCACCGAGCAGGGCGAGACGGCCTCCGTGAAGATTTCCGGGTGCCAGCCGCGGCGGTATTCCTCCATCGCCGTCGCGTTCTGGGTGCAGGCCAGGTTCGAGCCGATCCAGAAGCGCGAGACGCAGACGTTGCAGCCGATGCATTCGCGGATGTCGCCGGGCCGTCCCTCCTCGATCTTCTTGGGGAGATACGGATCGGCGATCGAGGGACGCGCGCCACCGATGAAATCCGCCTCGCCCTCCTCGATCACCTGGACCATGTCGTCGGGGCTCGTGAGCCGGCCGACCTGCACGACCGGCCCCTTGGCGATCTCTTTCACGGGCTTCGTCGCCCAGCCCTGATTGTGGCTCTTGAAGAAGCGCGACGGGCCGGAATCGTTGCCCCAGCCGTTGTAGGTCGAGACCTTCACGAGCCAGGCGTCGCACAGGCCCTCGCGCTCGGCGAGCTCGACGAAGCGAAGCCCATCCTCGAGCTCGATGCCGTCGGGGCCCCGGAGCTCGTCGATCGCGATCCGGCTGTCGATGACGAGGCGCCCGCCGGTCGCCTCGCGCAGGGCCTCGAGACATTCGAGCCAGAAGCGCGCTCGGTTCTCGAAGGAACCGCCATATTCATCGGTGCGATGATTGAAATGCGGGCTCAAGAACTGGACCGGAAGGTGCGAGTCCGAGGCGATGAGGTCGATCAGGTCGAAGCCCGCCTGCTCGGCGCGCTTGGCGGCCTCGGCGTAGAGCTTGAGGATCTCCTTGATCTCCGCGACCGTGCAGGCGTGACTGTAGTTCTGCGGATTGTTCTCGTTGGGATATTCGCTCGGGCCGCGCTGCGGCTCGCCGCTCTCGAGGCCTTGGGCGAAGCCGCCGCCGAACCAGAGCTGCACGCCGGCCAAGGCATCGTGGGAATGGACCACATCGGTCATGTGGCGCAGGTTGATGACGTCGCCGTCGTCCCAGAGCCGCGCGCTGGTATGGGGGAAATCGTCCGATTCGGGGCCGATCGAGCAATATTCGGTGCAGACGACCGACCAGCCGCCCTCGGCCTTCATGCCGCGAAACGCCGCCTGCACACCGGGCTTGTCCGAGCCCGCCTGATTGCAATGGGGCACGGCGAAGAAGCGATTGCGGGCGACCTTCGGCCCGATCTTAACCGGCTCGAAGAGAACGTCGTATTTCGGATCACGCGCCATCGGACACCTCCCCCTCTCGATCACGCCTCACAAACGAACGAGAAACTCCGTCACGAAAATCGCTCGATGGTGAAGGGCGCAAGCACCGCAGGCTTGCCCTCGGTCGCCATCTTGGCCGCCGCCTCGCCCACGCCCGCGCCCATCCTGAAGCCGTGGCCCGAGGACCCGCAGATCACGAACAGGCCGTCGGTGCCGGGCACGGCGTCGATGATCGGGTTGTCGTCGGGGCTCATGTCGTAGAGGCCGGAATAGCCGGGGCGGATGCCGAGGTTCGCGAGGCCCGGGATGCGGCTGACGAA
>JAPUJA010000344.1 GCA_027296525.1 Pseudomonadota bacterium
TCGACCGGCGCACGCCCGACGCTGAGATATCGGAATCCGGCGGCGGCCAAGTCTGCCGGCTTGTAGATGTTCCGAAGGTCAATCATGAGCGGCCTGTTCAGGAGCGCCTTTACCCGCTCGAGATCGAGGGCGCGGAACTCGTTCCATTCGGTCAGGATGCAAAGTGCATCCGCGCCCTCCATGCAGGAATAGGCGTCGGCGCACCAGAGAACGTCTTTGAGGTGCTTGGCCGCCTCATCCATGCCGGCCGGATCGAAAGCGCGAATGCGCGCGCCTCGGGCCTCGAGGGCGGGAATGATCGTGAGACTCGGGCTCTCCCTCACATCGTCGGTGTTCGGCTTGAAGGTCACACCCAAGACGGCGATCGTCTTGCCATCGACGGAACCGTCACAGGCCTCGACGATGCGCTCGGCCATCTGGCGTTTGCGCTCGTCATTGACGGCGACCACGGCTTCGACGATCCGGCACGGGGCCCCGGTCTCGCGCGCGGTACGGATGAAGGCAAGGGTGTCCTTGGGAAAACATGAACCGCCATATCCCGGCCCCGGATGAAGAAACTTGCGCCCGATCCGGCCGTCGAGCCCGATCCCTTTCGCCACGTCGTGAACGTCCGCGCCCAACCGTTCGCAAAGGTCAGCGATCTCGTTCATGAAGGTCACTTTCGTTGCGAGAAAGCTGTTGCTCGCATATTTGATGAGCTCGGCCGATTCGAGGCCCGTGAAGAGGACCGGCGTCTCGATCAGGAAGAGGGGCCGATAGAGTTCGGCCAGCCTCTTCCGAGCGCGTTCGGACTCGACGCCGACCACGATCCGGTCGGGCCGCATGAAATCGTTGATCGCGGAGCCTTCGCGGAGAAACTCCGGGTTCGAGGCGATGTCGAAATCCGCATCGGGGTTCGCGGCCCGAATGATCCGCTCGATCTCGCGCCCCGTGCCGACGGGCACGGTCGATTTGGTCACCACCACGGTGTAGCCCTCGAGCGCGGCGGCTATCTCCTCGGCCGCCGCACGGACGTAGGAGAGGTCGGCATGCCCGTCCCCGCGGCGGGTCGGTGTTCCCACGGCGATCATGACGATGTCGGATTGCGCGACCGCCCCCGGGCTGTCGGTCGTAAAGGTCAGACGGCCGGCGTCGATGTTCGACTTCAGCAGGGCGCCGAGACCCGGCTCGTAGATCGGGACCTCGCCGGCCCGTAACCGTTTGATCTTATCGTCGTCGGTGTCGACGCAGGTCACGGGCACACCGAATTCGGAGAAGCAGGCGGCCGACACCAAGCCCACATAGCCGGTTCCGATCATCGCTACGCGCATCGCTGCGCCTCCTTACGCCGTCGCCCGTTTCGCCGAAGGCTTGGCGTCCGTGCCGGACGCTCCGGCGAGGCTTTCTTCCAAGATGCGGCGGGTCTCTTCGCGCAGGTCCTCGCGCATCAGCGCGAAACAAAGATTGGCCTTGAGAAATCCGATCCGGTCGCCGCAGTCGAAGCGCTGCCCTTCAAGACGCACACCGTGCAGCGGCCTCTCGCCGATCATTTTCGTGAGCGCATCCGTCAGCTGAATCTCGCCTCCATGGCCCGCCCGCAAGCCCTCCAGATGGGCAAAGATCTCGGGCTGGAGCACATAGCGCCCGACGACGGCCAGATTGGAAGGCGCATCCGCCGGGTCGGGTTTCTCCACCAGAGCAGAGACCTCGACGACGCGCCCGTCGTCCTCGCCCGGCGCGACGATCCCGTAGCGGCTGGCCTGGGCCGGGGCGATCTCCATGACCGAGACCACGTTGCCGCCGGTCTTGGCGTGCAAGGCGACGAGCTCGCCGATCGTGGGCGTCCGGGAAAGGATCAGATCATCGGCGAGCAGGACGGTGAAGGGCTCTTCCCCCACCAGGTGACGCGCGCAGAGCACCGCATGGCCGAGGCCGAGGGGCTCCTGCTGGCGGGTGTAAGCGATGGCTCCGGGCGCGGGCAGCCATCGTTTGAGCGCCTCGAGTTCGCGCACGCGCCCACGCGCGAGCAATGCGCGCTCCAGCTCTTCCGAATGATCGAAATGATCTTCGATCGCCTGCTTTCCGCGCCCCGTCACGAAAATGAATTCCTCGATCCCGGCGGCGGCGGCTTCCTCGACGGCGTATTGGATGAGAGGCTTGTCGACCACGGGCAGCATTTCCTTCGGCATCGCCTTGGTGGCCGGAAGAAAACGCGTGCCCAAGCCGCCTACGGGAAAAACCGCCTTTCGGATGCGTCGTTCCATGCGCCACCGAGATCCCGAACCCGCCGAGCCCACCGAAGACCCGGGGCCCGTCTTTCCGCCCTTCTCGCACGGGGCCGCCCGGAGCACAAGCGGCAGACGCCCTCAGGCCTTGAGCAGAACCTCCTTGGCTTGGTTTATCTTGCTCGCCAGATAGGTCGAGCCGCCTTGATCGGGATGCAGCTTCATCATCAGCCGGTGATGGGCGGCCTTGATCTCTTCGGGCGTCGCGTTCGCCTCGACACCCAGAATTTCCCGCGCCTCCTCGGCCGTCACGGCGCCGGACCGCTCGGCTCGCGGCGCGTCGCCCGTGCGCGGCCCCTCCCCCGCCTGCTTGCGCCACTCGGCGCCGTGAACCCGGTCGAGATAGGCCTCGAGAAGCTGAGCGGATTGGACATCATGCCGCCGGCATTCGTCGAACAGCTCGATATGATCGGCGAGAGACATCTCCTGAAGAGACTTGCCCTCGAAACGCCCGGAAAGCACCTCGCCCGACATCTCGCCACTGTCGTGATCGAGGGTCATGCGGAGATACACAGTCTCGACCCTCGAGCTCTGGCCCGATCTCGGCCGGCCCGTGCCTCCCGGATGCGGAAAGCCTCCCCCGAGGCGGGCGAGCAACCTCGGCAACAGGGCGAGCCCGATCGGCAGAAGCGAGAGATACGGCTTGCCGGTGACTGCAAGAAAAAGCGCCAGCGCGCCCGCCATGCCGATGCCCACCCATTTGAGAACGCGCGCGAGACGGCTCGGGTTGGCCGACGTGAACCAGCGCGCGATGAGGGCCACGATGACGAGCAGGGCGATGCCGAGG
>JAPUJA010000345.1 GCA_027296525.1 Pseudomonadota bacterium
CCCAAGCCGCGAAACACGAGCGAGAGGGCGGACGCTCCCAAGAGAATGAGAAAGACCATCGCGCTCATGCGCATGGTGGTCAGCGCCACGTCCTGCAGGACGCTCGCGTTCAGGCGCCCACGAAGCGCCGCCAGCCCCATCGCGCCGACGGCGCCGACGGCCGCCGACTCGGTGGGCGTCGCGATGCCGCCCAGGATCGAGCCGAGCACCGCGAGGATGAGAACGAGGGTCGGCAGAAGCGCGCCCAGAAGCGGGCCCAGCCGGGGACGCGCCTCGTCTTCTTTCAAGAGCGGCGGCGATGAGTCGGGCCGCGCCACGGCCATGAACACCTGCCAGAGGAGATAAAGCCCGACGAGCACGAGACCGGGCAGGACCGCGCCCGCGAACAGGTCCACCACGGAAACCGGCTCGGGCGCGAAGTTGCCCTTGGCGAGCTCGGCTTGGGTGTTGGCGCCTTGGAGGATGTCGCCCAGAAGGATGAGGACGATCGAGGGTGGGATGATCTGGCCGAGGGTTCCCGAGGCGCAGATCATGCCCGTGGCGAGCTTCGCATCGTAGCCCGACTTCAGCATGATCGGCAGGCTCAAGAGCCCCATGGTCACGACGGTCGCGCCCACGATGCCCGTGGAGGCCGCGAGGATCGCGCCCACGAGGATCACGGAGACGCCGAGCCCGCCCCTCAGGCGCCCGAACAGCTGGCCGAGACTCTCGAGCAGGTGCTCGGCGAGCTTGGAGCGCTCGAGCATCACCCCCATGAAGATGAAGAGGGGCACGGTGACGAGAACCTCGTTGAGCATCACGCCGAAATAGCGCGCCGAGAGCCCGCCCAAGAGCCTGAGATCGAAGACGTCGAGGGCGCTGCCGATGAGCGCGAAGAAGATCGCGACGCCGGCGAGCGAAAAGGCGACCGGAAAACCGAGCAGCAGGACGCCGCAGAGCGCGCCGAACATGACAAGGCTGAGCGCCTCGCCCATGGGCCTAGACCGACTCGCCCTCGGCGGGCTCCGGCTCGAAGCCCTTGCGGCCGACGAGTTGGAGGAGGCTCCTGCCGGCGAGCGCGAGCCCCTGCAGGCCCAAGAGCAGGGAAAAGCCGAGCAGCACGCTCTTCAGCAGGAACAGGCCTGCGAGTCCGCCCGCCTTGTGCGAGCCCTCGAGTTGCGCCCAGGACTGGATCACGTAGGGCCAGCTCACATAGGCCACCGTGCCGACCATGGGGATGAGGAGAAAGAGCACGCCGAAGAGATTCACGAATGCGCGAAAGCGCGGGCTCGCGTCCCGATAGAACAGATCGACGCGCACATGCCCTTCATGGAGCAGGGTGTAGGCCGCGCCCAGCATGAACACCACGCCGTTCAGCCAGACATAGGATTCCTGGAGCCAGATCCAGCCGAGATCGAAGCCGTAGCGCAGGACCACGCCGGCGAAGGCGACGAGCACCATGGCGAGCGTGAGCCAGGCGACCGCCCGCCCGATCACGTCGTTGATCCGATCGATCACGCGGACGAAGGCCGCGACGAAATTCAAGAAGATGGCCCCGCCTCCCCAGGCAGATTTCAGAGCGTGACGCCACGGTGCGTCCGATCGTGCGGCGCCTCTCCCGCGAGGGCGCTCCCCCGCAAGGCGGCCCGATTCTAGGCGAACTTGTTCGAGCGCGGAAAGCGCCGCGGCGGCAGGCGACCGGCCGCGCCGCGCTTACCGAGCCAGGTCGCGATCTCGCCTTCCGTCTGCAAGCCGGCGCCGGTCCGCCAAGAGAGGCCCTCTTCGGCACGAAACACACGGATGTCCGAGAGACCGCCCTTGGCGTAGCGCTGAAGGATGACGCCCCGCCCGCGTCCCATCGTGGGAAGCTCGTCGAGCGGGAAAATCAGAAGCTTCCGATTCTCGCCGACCACCGCGACATGATCGCCCTCGACCGGGACACAAACCGCCGCCTCGGCGTCGCCCGCGAGATTCATGACCTGCTTGCCCGCGCGCGTCTGGGCGATGACGCCGTCTTCCTCCACGATGAAGCCGCGACCGTCGCTCGAGGCGACGAGCCGGCGGCGGCCCGGCCGATGCACGAAGAGCCCGGCAATATCCTGATCGTTGCCCAGATCGAACACGAGGCGCACGGGCTCGCCGAAACCCCGGCCCCCGGGAAGCCGATCGGCGGCGAGGGTATAGAATCGCCCGTTCGTTCCGAAGAAAACCAGCTTGTCCGTGGTCTCGGCGGCGAAGCGGAAACGCTCGCGGTCGCCCTCCTTGTATTTGACCTCGCTCTTGGGATCGACGCTTCCCTTGAGCGCCCGTAGCCATCCCTTGTCCGAGCAGATGACCGTGATCGGCTCGCGCTCGACATAGGCGTCGAGCGGGACGACCACGGCCGTGGGCGCCTCGCCGATCTCGGTGCGCCGGCGCCCGAGCTCGGTCTCGGAACCGAAGCGTTTCGCGATCTCCCCGATCTCCTGGCCGATCCGCGTCCACTGGTGCGGCGTGCTCTTGAGCAACGCCTTCAGTCCCTCTTGCTCCTTCTTAAGCGCGCCGTGCTCTTCGCGCATGGCCTTCTCCTCGAGCCGGCGAAGCGCGCGCAGGCGCATGTTGAGGATCGCTTCGGCCTGCAGCTCCGAAAGCTTGAAGCGCTTCTTGAGCTCCGGCTTGGGCTCGTCCTGTTCGCGGATGATCCGGATGATCTTGTCGAGGTGCTTGTAGACGGTGAGGTAGCCCGAGAGGATCTCGAGGCGGCGCGCAATCTGACTCAGCCGGAAACGGGCGCGGCGGACGAGCACATCCCGTCGGTGATCGAGGAAGGCGCGCAAGACTTCCTTGAGGTTCATCACGCCCGGGGTGTTCTGCGAATCGAGCACGGTCATGTTGAGCCCGATCCTGACCTCGAGGTCGGT